>NZ_SZWJ01000069.1:0-22225 GCF_012184455.1 Caulobacter sp. SSI4214
CGCCGGTCGATCTGGCCCAGCGCCTGGCGGCGCGGGGCTACGCGGCGACCAAGGAGACCCAGGTGATGCTGGGGCCGACGGGCGGGGCCGGCGATCCCGACGTCCAGGTGACCGCCGCGCCGGACGCGGCCTTCGAGGCGGTGTTCACGGCCACGGCCGGCGATCCGGAGGATGGCCGCGAGCGCATCGAGGCGCTGAACCGCATCCCCGCGCCGGCCCGCTTCGCCCGGCTGGACATCGCCGGCGCGCCCGCCGCGATCGGCTGCGCGGCGATCAGCGCTGGCGTGGTCGGCGTCTTCGGAATGCGCACCGCGCCCGATCACCGTCGCAAGGGCCTGGCGCGGCGGGTCCTTCGCGCCTTGCTGTCCGAGGCCATGGCGCTGGGCGCCGATCAGGCCTGGCTTCAGGTCGAGGCCGACAACGCCCCGGCCATCGCCCTCTACGCCGCCGAAGGCTTCGCGCCGGCTTATCGATATCGTTACTGGACGCGCTGACGGCGTCAGGGCGCTACGCCAAGTTCGATCCAAAGGTCCGCCGGGCTCATCCCCATCGCGCGCAGTTCGCGCAGCGTCTGGGCCTTGTCGCGCTTGGCGTACCGCTTGCCGTCCGGACCGACCAGCAGGCCATGGTGGCGATAGATCGGCGTCGGCAGGTCCAGCAGGGCCTGTAGAAGGCGCTGGATATGGGCGGCCTCGAACAGGTCATGGCCCCGGATCACGTGGCTGACGCCTTGGGCCGCGTCGTCATGGACCACGGCCAGGTGGTAGGCGACGCCGACGTCCTTGCGGGCCAGGACAATGTCGCCGGCGGTCTCGGGGCGGGCCTGGATCAGGCCTGTCTCGCCTCCGGGGCCGGCGCCTTGCTCAAGGAAGCTCAGCCCCTCGAAGCCGCCCAGCGCCGCGCGCGCCGCGGTCAACGACAGCCGCCAGGCGAAGGCCTCGCCGCGTTCCAGGCGTTCGGCCTCCTCGTCGGCGGGGAGGGCGGATCCGATATAGGGAACAGCCGGTTCGTGGGGGGCGCGACCGATGTCGATTTCCCGGCGGGTCTTGAAGCAGCGATAGACCAGGCCGCGTTCGCGCAGGGTCTCGATGTCGGCGTGGTAGCGGGCCAGGCGCTCGGATTGGCGGCGGACGGGCTGTTCCCATTCAAGGCCCAGCCAGGCCAGATCCTCGAGGATCGCCGCCTCGTATTCGGGGCGGCAGCGCGTGGCGTCGATGTCCTCGATGCGCAGCAGGAAGCGGCCGCCCGCCGCCCGCGCCGCGCGATGGGCGGTCAGGGCCGAGAAGGCGTGGCCGCGATGCAGCAGACCCGTCGGCGAGGGCGCGAACCGGGTGACGAAGGTCACGGCGACCTCAGGCCCGATCGATGACCTTGGCGAACATGCCCAGATGCTCGAACACCGCGCGCAGGAAGGCCTCCTCGCCGCCCAGCTGGGCCTTCAGGCCGGCGAAGTGCTTGAAGCCGATCATCTCGGCCAGGCCGTGGCCCGCGCACCAGGCCGCGATGGTGGCCAGCTCCAGATCGATATCGCTGACATGGCCGCCGCCGATTTCGTTGATCGTGTCGCGAACCTGGCAATAGGCGCCGTCTTCCTTCGCCTTTTCGGGCAGGGCGTCCTTGTCGCGCGAGCGGTCGTACATCACCCGATAGAGGGCGGGATTGTCGCGCGCGAAGCAGACATAGGCCACGCCAATGTTGCTCATCCGCGCCCGCTTGTCGTCGGTCGAGACGCGGGCCTTGGCCAGGGCTTCATCCAAAGCCTCCCAGCCCTCGTGCGCCACGGCCTCCAGCAGCTCGTTCTTGTCCTTGAAGTGGTGATAAGGCGCGGCGGGGCTGACCCCGGCCTCGCGCGCCACGGCCCTCAAGGACAGGGCGGCCGGGCCTTCGCTCTCCAAGATCTTGCGCGCGGCGTCGACCAGGGCGCGGCTGAGGTCGCCATGGTGATAGGGGCGGGATTCGGCGGCTGCGTTGCTCATCGGCCTCACTCTAACCCCGCCTTTCTAAAATTTCATCCAAACGCTGTAAAGATTATCTTGACGTCGTTTAGATCGATGATATCTAAACGCCGTCCAGATTGATCCGGCGAGCGCCGGTCAGAGCCCATCGGGGGTTCGGGACACACAAGATGGAGGGGCACCTCATGCAACGCACGCTGAACGCCTTTGAAACCGCCTTTGACCGTCTGGCCGCTGGCTACTTCCTCGTGATCGCCCTGGGCGTCGCCGCCGCCGTCGCCGGCGTGGTGCTGTAAGAGAGATTGTTCGCAGTCGGCGGAGCGGCTTTCGATCCCCCGGAAGCGCCCGCCGCGGCGTTCGGTCGACTTGAAGCTTGGCCCTGGCGGAGCTAACCAGACCCGGACGCGTTAGGCCTTCCGACGCCGTTTCATCCGTAGGCGTCGCAGGCTTTTTCTATGATCCAAGACATTTTCCGATGAGCGTCGCCTTCACCAAGGAAGGCGACAGCGAGGCTTTCGCGGCCGACCTGCCCGATCGCCCGATCTCGACCCATCCCAATCTCGTGACGCCGGAGGGCCTCGACCAGATCGAGACCGAGTTGGCAGCCGCGCGCGCCGCCTACGCCTCGGCCCAGAGCGCGGGCGGGGCGGCCGATGGCGATCGCACGGCCATGGCTCGCGCCACTCGCGACCTGCGCTACTGGTCGGCGCGCCGCGCCACCGCCCAGCTGATGACACGCGATCCGGCCAAGAGCGTCGTGCAGTTCGGCGACCGCGTGACCTTCGAACGCGAGGACGGCCGCGTGCAGACTTTCCGCATCGTCGGCGAGGACGAGGCCGACCCCGCCAAGGGCTCGGTCTCCTATGTCGCGCCGATCGCGCGGGCCTTGCTGGGCAAGGCGGTGGGCGATGTCTCGCCCGCGCCGGGCGGCGAGATCGAGATCACCGCGATCGGCTAGAGCGCTTAGGTTCAGCAAGAACCGGATTGCCATCGGCGGCGGGGCGGGCTCCTTTGCGGGCGATGTTCGTTCCGCCGACCGCCGAGGTCCTGCTCGAAGCCCGACAGCGCCTGGCCGCCGCCGATCCGGCCCTAGCCGCCATCGAGGCCGTGACCCCGCCGTTCGCCTGGCGCGTCGGCCTGGGCGGCTTTCCAGGTCTTCTGAAGATGGTCGTCCAGCAGCAGGTCTCGCTGGCCTCGGCGGCCGCGATCTGGTCGAGGGTCGAGGTGGGGTTGCCGGAGATGACCCCCGAGCGGGTGATGGCGCACGACCAGGACTATCTGCTTTCGCTGGGCCTCTCGCGCCCCAAGGCTCGCTATGCCCACGCCATTGCCCAGGCGCATCTGACGGGAAGTTGCGACTTCGACGCGCTGCCGGGCTTGTCGGACGAGGCGGCGATCGGCGCCTTGACGGCGATCACCGGGATCGGCCGCTGGACCGCCGAGGTCTATCTGATGTTCACCCAGGGCCGGATGGACATGTTCCCGGGCGGCGACGTGGCGCTTCAGGAGGCCATGCGCTGGGTCGATCGGTCGGAAGTGCGGCCGACCGAGAAGCAGGCCTATGCCCGCGCCGAGCTCTGGCGTCCCTATCGCGGCGTCGCCGCGCACCTGCTGTGGGCCTGTTATGGCGCGGTGAAGCGCCGGGAGATCGCGCCTTTCTGAGGGAATGCGACGGGATGTCTTGGTTCTGTCGCTGACTTGGCCCATCCTTTCCTCGCGTTCGGGAATGAATGCCGATTCCCAGAATTGCGTAGGAAGGAGGCCCGTCTTCAGTCCTGTCGCGTACTTTATCAGCCGAGGTGCTGAACGCTTCGCCGTTCGCCTCGCGAGGGGGATCTGATGCAGGTCCTCACCCGCCCGCCATCCGGCATGCCGGCTCTGGTGCTCAACGCCGATTTTCGGCCGCTCAGCTACTATCCGTTGTCCATCTGGCCTTGGCAGGAAGTGATCAAGGCCGTCTTTCTGGACCGCGTCGACATCGTGGCCAGCTACGATCAGGTCGTGCGCTCGCCATCGTTCGAGATGAAGCTGCCCAGCGTCGTGGCGCTGAAGCAGTACGTCCCGCAAGAGCGCCCGCCGGCCTTCACCCGCTTCAACCTGTTCCTGCGCGACAGCTTCAGCTGCCAGTACTGCGGCTCGACCGAGGAGCTGACCTTCGACCACGTGATCCCCCGCTCGCGCGGCGGTCGGACCACCTGGGAGAACATCCTCACCGCCTGCGCGCCCTGCAATCTCAGCAAGGGCGGGCGCACGCCGCGCGAAGCCGGGATGCTGCCGTTCCACAACGCCCGCCGCCCGTCGATGCACGAACTGCAGGAGCGGGGGCGCAAGTTCCCGCCGGGCCGTCTGCACGTCAGCTGGCTAGACTATCTGTACTGGGACATCGAGCTGGAGGCTTGAAGGCTTGAAGGCTTGAAGGCTTGAAGGCTTGAAGCGCGAAAACGGCCCGGGCTGGCGTCGAGGAATGGCTGTCCCGGGCCGTGCGCGCGAGACGGAAGGGGAGGACCGCCGCGCTGAACGGTAAATGCGTCGTGATGGTCAAGGTTCCGGCGTCGCGCGCGGGAGGTTCCGAGGCCGTATCAACAGCGCGGCGCCGGCGCGTCCCATGCAACCCGGATGTCGGCGGGAGGGTTTTTCAGGACACAGACTCCTGGAGAGACCCGTCATGAACCGCCCAGAAGACAAGAGTGAGGATCGCCACTTCACCCACGGCACCGCCTCGTCCACCGCCGACATGGCCGCCGAGGGTGAAATTCGCCCCGAGGACAAGCATTTCGACGCCCCGCCCGCGCGGCGCGCCGATCAGCCGCTGAAGGACGACGAAAAGCACGACCAACTGGCCGACAAGGTCGAGGCGTCCGAGAACCGTCAGGAAGCCCTGCTGGACGAGGGCCTGGAGGAAAGCTTCCCGGGCAGCGACCCGGTCAGCGTCAAGCGCATTACCTGATCAGCGTGCCCGACTGACGCGCCGGGAACCGGCGCGAGGCGCGTTCGGCGAAGCTGAGCGCGCCGGTCAGTTGGGGTTCGAGGGCCGTCACGTCGCGACGTTGCTGGCGGCGGCGATCCAGCTTGACGATCTGGCCGAAGGTGAGTTGGCCCTTATCACGGGCCAGCTTGCGAGCGCCTTCGATCAGGCTGGCGCCATGGACCACGACGATCCCGAAGGCGTCGGCCAGCCAGTCGGCGACGTTTCCGTCGCGACCGGTGAAGGACTGCGCGACCTCGATCGCCGCGCCCAGCACGAGGGCGGCGATCGCCAGGTCGTTGCGGCGCATCCGGGGGAAGGCGAGAAACGACACCGCCAGAAGGCCGCCGAACGCCAGGGCGTGGGCTTCCTTGTCGGTCAGCCCAAAATGCGACTCCGCGCCCTGAAACGGACCCAGCGTCAGCACCGCCACGGTCACGGACCCCAGCACAAGCGCCAGGCGCGCGGCGTAGACGATATGGACGGGCTTGAACATGGACGCGGCCTCCGGAAGGACGCCGACGTCTAACGGTCAAGGTCGCGATATTTGGTGAAACAAGAGGGTTAGTGGGAGATGACCGCGACGGCCGCCTCCCACCCGACCTATTTCTTCGAGGTCTCGGCCTGCTTCTGGGCGGCGGCCGCCTTGTCGGCCTCGTCCTTGGCGGCCTTCCAGGCGTGGTACTGCTCCAGATACGGCGCGCGACGCAGGATCTTGGAGGCCGGATCGACGATGACCGGGACCGTGTCGCCGACGCTCACGCGGCCGGTACCGTCGGTCATGGGCGCGGTGACGATCTTGTCGCCGACCTTGACCTCGACCGGCATGGGGAAGGGCTTGTCCTTCGGTGTCTTCCACTTCAGCACCAGATCGCCGCCCTCGCGGGTCTGGATCAGGTCGGGGAGCTGCGGCTCGTAGAAATAGACGTCGAAGAACCAGCCATAGTCCTTGCCGGTCACGTCGTTGACGATCTTGATGTAGTCCTTGGTGCCCAGATAGCGGGTCGTGAAGTTGCCAGGCTTCGGATCGGGGCGGCCATAGACGGCGATGCGGGTGATCTTGAAGAAGTCCTCGTCGCCGATCAGCGCCCGCAGCGTGTGCAGGACATTGGCGGCCTTGTAGTAGATGTCGTTCCCCGGCCCGTGGTCGCCGTTATAGACGTCGTCCTCGCGCAGTTGCTTTCCCGAGACGATCGGCGACTTGTTGCGGGTGTCGACCCGCATCTGGTTCAGGCGCGCCATGTACTCCATGTCGCCATGCAGCCATTGGGAATACAGGGGCTGCATGTAGCTGCCGTAGCCCTCGTGGATCCACATGTCGTCGTTGTCGAGGTCGGTGACCTGGTTGCCGAACCACTCGTGGGCGAACTCGTGCTGCAGCAGCCAGTCGAAGCCGTAGACGTCCTTGCGGTAGCCGTTGCCGTAGGCGTTGATCGTCTGGTGTTCCATGCCCAGGTGCGGGGTCTCGACCACGCCCATCTTCTCGTCGCGGAACGGGTAGGGGCCGATCATCTGCTCGTAGAAGTCCAGCATCGGCGTGAACTCGGCGAACAGCGCCTTGGCCTTCTCGCCGTCGCCCTTCAAGTGCCAGAACGACATCGGGAAGCTGTCGCCGAACCGGCTCTTGTAGGTGGCGGTTAGTTCCTCGAACGGGCCGACATCCAGGGCGATGGCGTAGGTGTTGGGGTTCTTGGTCTCCCAGTTGTAGGTCCGCCAGCCGTCTTTCTCGGTCATGCCCTTGAAGACGCCATTGGCGGGCGCGACCAGCGGAGCCGGGACGGTGATGTGCAGGTCGACCAGCTTGGGCTCGCCGGTCGGATAGTCGATGCAGGGCCAGAAGAGGTCGCAGCCCTCGCCCTGCACGGCGGTGGCGATCCAGGGCTGGCCGTCGGGCGACTTGGCCCAGACGAAGCCGCCGTCCCACGGCGCCTTCTTGGCCTCCAGCGGCACGCCGTCATAGGCGATGACGACCGTGACCTGGCGACCCTTGGCCACCTTGTGGGGCAGGGTGATGGTCATCCGCCCCTCGGGATTGGTCCAGGCCGAGGGCTTCAGCGCCTTGCCGTCGATCGTCAGCTTACGGATCGTGAAGACGCGGTCGAAGTCCAGGACCAGCTTGTCCAGCGGGCTCTTGGCCGTGAAGGTCAGGGTCGCCTCGCCCTCGATGGCCTTCTTGTCGGGGAAAATCTTGAACTTCAGGTCGGCGCGGTCGAAGCCCAGCGCCTGCTGCTCGACGGGCATCGGGCCGCCGGTGTCGAGCGAGAGGGCGCTGGTCTTCAGCGGCTCTGCGGCCTGGGCCGTCGACAGGGCCAGGAACGAGGCCGCGCAGGCGGCCAGGACGCGGGTGCGAAACGACAAGTGGGCGACTCCCCAACGCGAAAATCTTGCTGGGGCGTATCGGTAGGCCCGCGCACGCCGGGCGCCAAGGCCAAGCGTGGCCGCGACGGGCCTAGATCTTCTCGCTGATCTTGATCGCGGCGCGGCAGCCGGCCTGGATGACGGCGGTCAGCAGGGGATAGGCCGTCGCCTCGTGGGCGCCTTCCTCGACGGCGAGGTCGCGGTGGGCAAGCTCGTCGTCGCGGAACTGGGAAAGCTCGGCGGCCAAGGCCGGGTCGCGGTCCTTCAGTTCCTCGATCTGTCCGGCATAGTGCTTCTCGATCACCGTCTCGACGGCCTCGGTGCAGGCGTGGGCGGCTTTGTCGCCCAGCAGGGCGGTGCCGGCGCCCAAGGCGAAGGCGGCGGCGCGCCAGACCGGAGACATCAGGGTCGGGCGCACCTTGCGCTCGCTCAGGAGGTCGTTGAACCGGCTCAGATGGACCTGTTCGTGGCCCTCCATCTCCTTCAACTGGCTGGCGATGCGCTCGCGGCCGGGCGCCTGGCGCATGACGGCCGCCTGGCCGCGATAGATGTGGACCGCGGCCAGCTCGCCGGCCTGATCGACACGGAGCATCTCGGCGAGGCGCGCGCGCTGGGCGCCTTGGCCCGGGCGGGGAGGGACGGGGCGGCTCATTCGACGACCTCCGGCTTGCGCAGACCGGCCATCACCGACCAGACCGCCAGCTTCAGCGAAATCAGCGCGTTCCAGCCCGCCATGGACAGGCCCAGGAACACCCAGGCGGCCTTGTCGCAGGCCGGAGCCTTGATCGTCGCCGTCCCCTTCAGCATCGCCTCGAGGTTCGACGCGACCGCGGCGCTGCCGCCCGAACAGGTCGCGGGGCCCGGCCACCACTTCCACTCGGCGCCGGCGTGATAGATCGCCAGGCCCATCCCGTAGAGGAAGATCGCGGCCAGAGCGGAGTCCGCGACGCGGCGCGCGCGCGGCCATAGCGGCGTGCGCTGCAGGATGACGGCGACCAGGCCGACGGTTCCGGCCACCCAATAGACCTCGCGCTGCTTCAGGCAGAGGTGGCAGGGCGCCAGGCCGCCGAAGCGCTCGAACGCATGGGCGATGGCCAGCATCAGCGCGCTGCTCAGCAAGGCCGTCAAAGGCCAGTGGCGCGTGAAGAAATCGATCAGCCGCGTGACGGGATAGGGGGCGTCGCCGCTCGTGGTTTCGGAATCGGTGCTCGTCATCGTCATGCCCCGCAGGCGCCGCCGTGGCCGCCGCCTCCCAGGAAGTGGCTGGCGCCGAGGCCGATGACAAGGAGACCGATCAAAATCGCCGCGAACAGCGCCAGCCGGCGTTCGATCACCGGCATCATGGCCGGGCCGAACCGCTTGACGACGAAGGCGACCAGGAAGAAACGCGCGGCGCGCGTCACGGCCGACGCCGCGACGAAGATCGGAAAGCTGAAGGCGGCCAGGCCCGAGGCGATCGTCACCAGCTTATAGGGGATGGGGGTCAGGCCCTTGGCCAGGATCACCCAGACGCCATACTTCCCATACCAGCACTGGAATTGTTCCAGCCCGCCCGCGTGGCCGGTGATCGACATCATCCATAGGCCGAAGTCGCGCAGGAAATAGCCGATGGCCCAGCCCAACATGCCGCCCAGGACCGACGCGATCGTGCAGAGCAGGGCGTAGCGCCAGGCCTTTTTCGGCTTGGCCAGCACCATCGGGGCCAGCATCACGTCGGGGGGAATCGGAAAGAACGAGCTTTCGGCGAACGAGACGGCGAACAGGCTGAGCGGGGCGTGGCGCGAGGCGGCCAGGCCCATCACCCAGTCGTAGAGGCGACGCAACATGCGGACTCCGATGACGTGACGCGTCTAGCTAGCAGGGCCAGCGGGGCTTGTCCGCAAGGATGTCGGCGCGCGCGGCTTCCCGGCCCGCGCGCGCCGCCTCCGGCCCGAGTCCGCGAACGGGTTCGGACAGGAATCCGCGTTCCTGGTCAGAACTTCAGCGCCAGCGAAACCCCGTAGTTGCGGCCGGGCTGAGTATAGGCGTCCTTGACGACCGAGCTGTCGGAGAGGCCGCGCGCGTCGCTCCACCACCAGTACTTCCGGTCGGTCAGGTTGAAGACGCCGCCGCGCAGCGTGACCGCGTCGGTCACCGCCCACCAGGCGGTCAGGTCGGCGATGGTGAAGGACGGGGGCATGAAGCAGCCGCCCGTACAGGCGACCCCGGCCCGGCTGGCCGATTTGCGTTCGGCGTGGATGACCGAGAGATCACCGCCGAAACGACCGCTGGGCGCGCGATAGGCCAGGCCGCCGGTCAGTTTGACCGGATCGATCGTGGCCAGCGGCGCGCGCGCGCCGTTCGTCTTCGACGACCCCTTGGCGTATGAGACCGCCGCCCGCGCGGAGAACCCGCCGCCCAGGTCCACGGAGCCCTTGGCCTCGACGCCGCTGATCTTCACGCCCGACAGGTTGACGTATTGATAGACGGCCGGGTCGCTGGGCGAGAAGGTTCCGCCAACCTGAATCTGGTCGATGAAGTCGTGGTACTTGCCGGTGAAGCCGGTCACGGCGGCGCGCCAGCGGCCTTGATGCAGGCGCGCGCCGCCTTCCAGGGTCTCGCTGGTCTCGGGCTTCAGGTCGGGGTTCGAGATCGACTTGTAGTTCGCGACCAGGTTGGCGAAACCCGTATTGACCTGGATCGGCGAGGGGGCCTTGAAGCCCGCCGCGACGTTGGCGAAGAGGGTGACGGCGTCGCTGGCTTCCCACACCACGCCGAGCTTCGGCGAGACATGCGACTTGCTTTGACCCGAGGCTGCCGCCGGGAACAGCGGATCGGCCTTGGGGTCCAGCTTGTAGTAGTCGAAGCGAACGGCCGGATAGATGGTCACCGCGCCGGACTTGATCTCGTCCTGCGCGTAGAGGCCCGCCAAGGTGAAGTCGGTGATCGGGAAGGCCTTGGTCGGGAAGGTCTCGCCGACCGGCGGGACCGTGCCGTTCCGCGTCCCGTCCTGGCGGGTGATCGAGGCGTCGCCGCCCCAGACGACCTCGTGGGTCCACGCGCCGGTCCCGAAGCGGCTATGCAGCTCGACGCCGGCGCCGAACACGCGGTTGTTGAAGGTGGCGTCGCGGGTGCGGTCGGCGGCGGTGTTGCGATCCTCGGCCGAGAATTGACGGGTCGTGCTCTTTTGCCAGTAGAGCGTGGTGCGCGCGGCCTTGATCAGGCCGTCGCCGCCGTCGAAGCGGTGGTCCAGGCCGACCCGGTTACGCCTCAGGCGGTCGAAGGCGGTCAGGCTCAAGACGCTGGTCGCGGCCAGGGGCGGCTTGGCGATGGCCGACAGCACGGTCCAGTCGACGTCGCGGTCCAGGTGGTCGACGGTCAGGCGGAAGCGGTTCTGGTCATTGGGGCTGTAGATCAGCTTTCCCAGCACGGCGTTGGACGTGTCGTCCTCGGGGTTGGCGGTGGTGCGGTCGGTGTTGGCCGAGTCGTTCGAGCCGGCGGTCTTCTGGCCGTGACCGTCGCGGCGGGTGTAGGCCAGCATGGCCTGCCATCGGTCGGACAGCGCGCCGGCCAGAACGGCGCTTTCGGCCCAGCTCCGGTCGGCCGAGGCGTAGCCGACCCGGGCCCGGCCGGCGACGGTCTGCCCGGCCTTCAGGATATCGGCCGGATCCTTGGTGATGAAGCTGACCGAGCCCGCCAGGCCGTCGGCGCCGTAGAGGGCCGAGGCCGGGCCGCGCACGATTTCGACCGACTTCAGCACGTCCAGATCGACGTAGTCGCCGCGCCCGGTCGCCTGGGCGCCGAACGCGAAGCCGTCGGGCACGCGGACGCCGTCGACCACGATCAGCACCCGGTTGCCTTCCAGGCCCCGGATGTTGAAGCCGGCGTCGCCGTCGCGACCCGTCGAGGCGCCGGCGGCGGTGAAGCGGGCGGGGGCGGCGCGCACCGAGACGCCGGGCTCGTCGCGCACCAGGTCCTTGATGTCCTTGACCAGGCCGTCCTCGATCTCGTCGGCGGAAAAGACCGTGACCGTCGCCGGAACCTGGGAGACCGGCTTCTCCGATCGCGTCGCCGTGACGGTTATCTTGTCGACCTCGGTCGCGTCGGCCGGGCGGCGGTGTCGGCGGCGTGGGCGTTGGCGGAGAGCAGGGCGGCGGTCGAGGCGGCCGCCAGGGCGGCCAGCTTCAGGCGAGACATCGATATCCCCTTCGATAGCGTCTAGATGCGAATTATTCGCAATTGATGGCGAGGGCCTAAGGCGGCGCGCTTCGCCGGTCAAGTTATTTGCAATTGATTCTCAGAACTAATCGCAATATCTCGAAGCCGCCGCGGTTTGGCGCGGCGCCCTGGGGTGTTCCCGATGATCCGTTCTCTTCGCGCCGGCCTGCTGGGCGGCGCGCTCCTGCTGGGGCTGGCCGCCGCCGCCGAGGCCCACTCGCCCTATCTGCTGCCCACCGTGTTCGACGCCTCGGACCGCAAAGTCGTGATGGTGCAGGGGTCCTTCACCGAGAGCTTCTTCACGCCCGAGGTGGCGATGAAATCGGACGCCTACGCCGTGATCGGCCCGGACGGCGCGCGCGTTCCGCTCAAGCCGATCTATCTGAACGAAGTCGCCCTGGTCGAAGCGCCGGTCGAAAAGCCCGGCACCTATCGGATCACCAGCGGACAGCGCGCCGGCCGCGTCGCCAAGGCCGCCAAGGTCGCGGGCGAGTGGCGGTTCTTCGAGGACGGCAAGGCTCCGCCCGATGCGATCGACATGCAAAGCATGACCCTGGCCGAGGTCTATGTCTCGCGCGGCGCGCCGAACGACGCCGCCCTGGCGCCGATCGGCAAGGGGCTGGAATTTCATCCGATCACCCATCCCAGCAAGATCACCACCGGCCAGGACGCGGTGTTCGAGGTGCTGTTCGACGGCCATCCGTTAGCCGGCCAGCCGATCACGCTGAGCGCCGCCGACGACCGCTACGCCGACGCCAAGGTCGCGCCGAGGACCGTGACCAGCGACGCCAAGGGCCGCTTCGCGGTCAAGGTCGATCGGTCCGGGATCTACCAGATCCAAACCCGCTACCGCGTCGCGCCGACCGGCCAGCCCGCCCAGAGCTTCACCTACGCCCTGACCTTCGAATCCCTCCGCTAGGACATAGCCCCATGACCAAGATTCTGATCGCCGCCGCGCTGGCCGCATCGCTGTTCGCCGGCGCCGCCCACGCCGCCTCGCACGACCGTGACACCTTCATCAAGGAGCAGGACCAGAACGGCGACGGCGTCGTCACCAAGGACGAGTTCGCCGCCACCCGCGCCGCCGAGTTCGCCCGCATCGACGCCAACAAGGACGGGGTTCTGTCGCGCGACGAATATGTCGGCGAATTCAAGGGCCGGCTCGAAGCGCGCCTGGCCGCCTCTAAGGACTCGGCCGCCGACAAGGCCGAGGAGCGCGCGCGCCAGATGCGCCAGGCCGATGTCCGGTTCGGCGTGCTCGACAGCGACAAGAGCGGCGGGATCACCAAGGCCGAGTTCGACTATTCCGGCTGGCGCATGTTCATGCATCACGACACCAACAACGACGGCGTGGTCTCGAAAGCCGACCCGATCAAGGAAGACGACAAGGACTGAGACTCCTCGCGGCCGCCGGTCTTGTCCCGATCCGGGGGTTAAGACCGGCTTTCGTCGCGGGATTTGGATTTTCGGCGTTTCGTGGCTATCACCGCCGGCCAGGACATCAGGGCCGACGCGCCCAGACGAAAGCCGAAAGACCATGAGCGACACGCCGCCCGACCGCCTCTCCGTCAATCCCGACAGCCCGTACTACGACGCCGCCCTGCTGGAGCGCGGCATCGGCATCCGCTTCAAGGGCGTCGAGAAGACCAATGTCGAGGAATATTGCGTCAGCGAGAAATGGGTGCGGGTCGCGGCCGGCAAGACCCTGGACCGCAAGGGCAATCCGATGACCATCAAGCTGCAGGGCGAGGTCGAGCCCTATTTCCGCGACGACGCCGAAGCCTGAAGCTCGAGCGGTGAGCGGCTCGACCAGCGATCCCGATCTCGAAGCGATGGCGCGCGACGAACTGGCGCGCGCCATGACCTTGAGCTGGCGGGATCTGAAAGGGATCGTGCCGTGGGGCGACACCTTCGAGGGCGTCTCGCCCGCCGGTCGCTATGTCGAGGTCGAGCGCAGCTACATCTGGGCGTCCGAGCCGGGCGGCGACATCCTCTGCGAGGTGACCGTGTATGGCGGGCCGTCGCGCTATGAGCACGGCGCCCGCGTTTCGAAGGTCATTTCTCGCCACGCCTGAGCACCTTGGCCGTGCATCCGTAACGCTGTTGCGTTAACCATGTTCGCGTCGTGACGCCGAGCGTGGAGGGTTCCGGTGTACCAGTCTGAATTTCCGGTGGATCAGCCGGTGCCGGTCTTCGACCCGACCTTGCTGTTCCTGTTGATTCTGGCTGGCCTGGCCATCGCGGGCCTGGCCTTCTTCGCCGGCCGCCTGACCGGGCGGGGCGACAAGGGCGAGAAGTGGGGCGATGTTCCCAGGATCATCCACGAGGCCGTGAAGGCCAAATGCGTCGCCGCCAGCAGCGCCCATTCCGGCGAGCTGGTGGTCAAGACCCAGGAACTGATCGACGAGGTGAACCTTCGCGTCGGTCCGCTGCTGGCCTTTGGCGGTCCCTGCGCCAAGGCCTTCAAGTTGCTGGGCGACGCCCTGAAGGGCGAGCCGCCCGAGGCGAAGAAGACGGACGACAGCAAGTCCGGCCATGGCCATGGCAAGGGCCAAGACAGGGACCATGGCGCGCCGGCGGGAGGTGGCCATGATTCGCTTGAGGCCGAGGAAACCAAGAAGGATGGCGCGGCGAACATCGGCCTCTTGACGCGCAAGGTGACCATCCTGGCGCCCCAGACCGTTGTGATCGCCAACGCGCCGTCGCCCGAAAAGGCGCGCGTGGAGCATCCCAAGCGCGGCGAGGAGGCGCCGAAGGGACTTGAGCACAAGGAATACATGCAGCTGCTGCGCCTGGCCGTGGCCGAGTTTTCGGACTTCTGGAACCGCCCCAACTGCCTGCGCGAGCTGGAGGCCTGCCAGAAGGTCCTGACCGAGACCAAGCCCGCGTCGAAGCCCAAGCCGGGCGGCTCCGAACACCATCACTGAGGTCCCGAGGCACGGGAACGCCGTTCACGTGGGCGAGACGGCTATTCTCTGCCCAAGCGGCGTGCGAAACTGGGACTTCGTTCGAGAGGGTTCGCCGCGACGTTGAGGCGTCGCGGGTCCGGGCTCAGATCAGGTTGTGCGTCGGTTCCGGCCGGATTCGACGCGAATGGATTGGCGAAGGCCGCTCCTCCGAAGGCGGCCGCGCCGCCGGAGGAACGAAAGGAAGGGACATGACCGCTACGGTCTCTCCGATCACGTCTGGCGCGCTGGAAGCGCCCGAGGCCAATGTCAGCCTGTCGAACTATGTTCCCTATCGCCTGGCCACGGCCTCGGCGGCGGTCAGCCGCCTGATCGCCCGCGCCTACGAGGACCGCTTCGGCCTGACGATCCCGCAGTGGCGACTGATGTCGGTGTTGGCCGAGGGAGGGCTGACCCAGCACACGGCCGTCACGCGCACGGCCATGGACAAGGTCCGGGTCAGCCGCGCGGCGCAGGAACTGGTCGTTCGTCGGCTGGTGGCCCGCACCACGGTTCGGTCCGATCGCCGCTCTCACATCCTGGAACTGACCGCCGCGGGCCGGCGTCTGTTCGCCGAGATCGCGCCGCTGGCCTTGGCCTACGAGGCGACCCTGCTGGCGGGCCTGGCGCCCAGCGAGGTCGCGATGTTCAAGCGCCTGCTGGACCACCTGGAAACCGCGGCGATCCAGCTGACCGGCGGCGAGACGATCAGCCCGCCGTAAGCCTTCCAGCCACCGCCTTGGCGCTGTCAGCGGGCCGCTTCGAAGACCGCTCGGGCGATCGCGCGCGCCAGGCAGTCGGCGGCCGCCGAGCCGATCTTGGCCAGCAGCAGGCGGCGCATCGGATCGGCGCCCAGCGCGACCGCGCCCGAGGCCAGGGCGAAGACCACGTCGCCGTCGAACGGCGTATGGGCGGGGCGCACTGCGCGGGCCATGCCGTCGTGGGCCATCATCGCCATCCGCTGGGCCTCGGCGGTGCTCAGATCGGCGGTGGTCGCCACCAGGGCCAGGGTGGTGTTGGCGCCGGCCTTGAGGCGCGCGGCCAGCTTCGAATCGTCGGGAATCGGTTCGATCGCCGCCGCCAGGTCGCCCGGCCGCTGGCCACCGAACTCGCCGTCGATCTCGAACGGCCAGGCCCAGAAGGTCTCGCCGTCGGCCATGTAGGGCGAGCCGATCGGATTGGCCGCCACCAGCGCGCCGACGATCAGGCCATCGCCCAGGTCGATCGACGCCGAGCCCAGCCCGCCCTTGCGCGTCCCCGCCATCGCGCCGCGCCCGGCCCCGACCGAGCCCAGCGGAAAGTCCGCCGAGGCCGCCGCCACGGCCTTCATGCCCAGCTCGCGATAGGGTGGGGTGAGACCCCAGGCCTTGTCGCCGCCATTGGCCAGGTCGTGCAGACAGGCGGACGGCACGATCGGGATGGCTGGGGTTCCGGGCGACAGTCTCAGCCCATGCCCTCGCGCCGACAGCGCCGCCGTCGCGCCATCGGCCGCGCCCAGCCCGAACACCGAGCCGCCGGACAGGCAGATGGCGTGGGCCTTGGAGAAGCTGTTCTCGGGCCGCAGCGTATCGGTCTCGCGCACCGCCGGCCCGCCGCCGCGCACATCCACCGCCGCCGTCCAGGCTTCGGGACAGAGAACGATCGTCGTCCCCGTGCGCGCGGCCTCGTCCTCGACGCATCCGACCAGAAGGCCAGGCACGTCGGTGATCAGGTTGCGGGGGCCGGGTTTAAGCATGGGGAATCTCCGATCGCGGCAAATGGTAGACCGCGCATCGCGACACTGGAAATCGCCGTCGACGCCTGCTAGGAAGGCCACCCTTCGCCGATGCGAAGCCTGCGGGCGTGGTGAAACTGGTAGACGCGCCGGACTCAAAATCCGGTTCCGAAAGGAGTGTCGGTTCGACCCCGACCGCCCGCACCAACTGTCTTTCGATATCTGGCCGGCCAAGCCCTCAGGGGCGCCTTGGCGCGCGCGTTTCGCTTTCTTGGACGGCCACCTTTCGGATCAGGCCGTTCAGAAGGCTCCGCCCGCGCGACCAGGCGCCGTGGCCCGACTCGACATTGATGTGCCCCGCGCGGCCCAGATCGACGAACTCCGAGCCCCAGCCGCGCGCGAAGGCCTCGGCGCGTTCGATCTCGACATAGGGGTCGTTGCGGCTGGCCACGACCAGGCTGGGGAAGGGCAGGCGCTGGCGGGGGATCGGCGAGAAGCCGACCAAGAGGCGGCCGGCCGGGCCCTCGCGATTGACGTCGGCCGGCGCGACCAGCATGGCCCCGCCGACGCCGCGTCCGCCGGTCACCTGGGCGAAGTGGGCGACCAGGGCGCAGCCCAGGCTGTGCGCCACCAGGATCGCGCCGGGCCGCCGACGCACGGCCTCGGCCAGGCTGATCGTCCAGTCGCCCAGGAGGGGCCGCTCCCAGTCCTGCTGCTCGACGCGCTCGGCGTTCGGCAGCGTCCGTTCCCAATGGCTCTGCCAGTGGTCCGGACCGGAGTTGTAGAGCCCCGGCACGATCAGGATCGGCGGATCCTCGCGATAGCCGCGAAAGGCCGCGGGCTCGAAGGTTGAGGGCGGAGGCATCATCATGCGCAACTCGATAGGCTTGGGCCGTCGAACGCTGATGCCCGCTCCCGCCGCTCGTCTCAATTCATATCAATTCGATGGGGATTGAGAAAAGCTGGGGCGGGGCGCGCCCGCCTCAGCCGATCTTGTCGCCCCGATGCAGCGGATCGGGCAGGGGATCGCCGGCCTTCACGAACTGCAGCGACACCGAGTTGATGCAGTAGCGCAGCCGCGTCGGGGCCGGGCCGTCCGGAAAGACGTGGCCCTGGTGGCTGTCGCAGCGGGCGCAGCGGGTCTCGATGCGGACCATGCCATAGGACGTGTCGCGCACGCCGACCACGTGGTCCTCGGCGAACGGCGCGTAGAAGCTGGGCCAGCCCGTGCCGCTCTCGAACTTGGTCTCGTGCTTGAACAGCGGCAGGCCGCAAAGGCGGCAGGCGTAGACGCCGGGGCTCTTCTCGCCCAGCAGGCCGCCGCAGAACGGGGCCTCGGTGCCGTGGTGCAGGAGAACGCGAGCCTCCTCGGCGGTCAGGTCGGCCTCCAGGCGTTCGCGTTCGGGTTCCGTCGGCGGCGTCAAGTCGAAGCCGGCGGTTGAAAGGATGGCTGCGTCTGTCATGACAGCCAATGTAAGCGTTCAAGCGCTCGTCCGGTAGAGAGCCCAGGAGATCCCATGACCGTCGCCGTCGCACTTTTGCAACCCGGCTGGGCCGATTGGGAGGCCGGGCCGGTGCTGGCCCTGCTGCGCCGCGAACTGAAGGTCCAGATCGAGATCGCCACGCCGGACGGCGAGCCCGAGACCTCGATCGGCGGGGTCCTGGCCGCGTCCGACTACCGCTTCGACGATCCGGTGCTGAGCGACGCCGACCTCTTCATCGCGATCGGCAGCGACGCCTGGACCGAGGGCGAGAACAAGGCCGTGACCGCGCTGCTGCGCCAGGCCTTCGCGGACGGCAAGCCGGTGGCCGGCATCTGCGCCGGCACGACCGCCCTGGCCCACGCCGGCCTGTTCGACGGGCGAAAGCACACCTCGAACGGCCAGGAGTGGCTGGCCAAGGCCGTGGCCGACTATCCTGGCGCGGAGCACTATGTGGACACGCCGCGCGCGGTGACCGACGGCAAGGTGGTCAGCGCCTCGGGCCTGGCGCCGGTGACCTTCGCCGCCGCCGTGGCGCGACTGGTCGCGCCGGAGGCTGAAGAGATGCTCGCGGGCTTCGAGGCGATGTTCGCCCGGGAGTTCTCGAGTCGGTGATCCCGACTTCCGTGTGAAGCCGGGATCCTGTCCTCACGGCAGCACGACCTCGTCGTTCAGGCGGGTGTTCTGGGGCTGGCTGGTGACGATCCGCACCCGCAGGCCCTGGGCCTTTACGCCGGCCGGGATCTTCAGCTTCACCGAGGCGGTCTTGGGCAGCAGGTCCTTGGGGGCCTCGAGTGCCGGAGTCGGAGCGGAGTCCAGCACCTTGCCCAAGGCGTCGACAAGCTCCAGCCGAGCCGCCGTCGCGTCCTGGGCCCCCAGGCTGTGGACCGTGGCGGTGACGGTCGCGCCGTTCACCGCGATGTCGCCCCGTCCGACGCCGAGATCGGCGCGCTGGGCGGGATCGTCGCCGGCCGTCACCTGCTTCATGTCGATGATCGTCGTCTGGCGCGGGGGCAGCACCACCTGCGTTCCGAGGCTGCGCTCGAAGGGCAGGGCGCGGGTCTGACCGGTGCCGTCGATCGCGTCGTCGCCGTTGGCGTCGATTCCTTGCGTCAGGCTCCACTGGCCGGGCGCGACGTTCCAGCCGGTCATGGTCGCCGTCACCGGCTTGTCGGCCGCGTTGTAGGCGATCACCTTGAAGCCGGTCTTCGTGGCGTCCTTGATCAGCACCGCCACGTCCGTCCCGTCGGCGCCGTCGAACCGCCAGGAGACGGTGTGGCCCGGCGTCATCTGGCCGCGCTTGTTGGCGATGCCGCCCAGGCGCGAGCGTTGCAGGATGTCAGAGGGCAGCTCCACGCGGTCCGACCACCAGTGGCCTTCGGTGTGCATGTAGAGATGCTGGCTGTTCCACTGGATCTCGTCGGCATACAGCGCCTCGAGATAGGTCTTGTCGCCGGTCAGGTTCCAGGCCGCGTAGCGCTCCGCGCCGGCGCCCTTGCCCGAGGCCTTGAGGATCGCGTCCTTGTTGGCCTCGCCGAGACCCAGCTCCATCAGGGCGTTCTCGTTGATGCTCTGCAGCGATTTGACGCCCGCCTTGCCGATCCGCCACCGGATCGGGGCCAGGTACTTTTGGTCGCCGGTCAGGCGCCAGGCCTGCCAGAACAGCTGGAACGGACCGTCGGCCCCCGAGCCTTGCAGCACCGTGCCGCCGCGCTCGGCGTCGCTGCGCCAGTTGATCTCATTGGGGATCGCGCCGTCCTTCTTGGCGTGGGCCAGATAGCCGTCGGCCAGGCCCAGGACCAGGTCGCGCGAGGTCGGGTCGTTGTTGAAGTCGCTGATCAGGATCGGCGGATGGGTGACGCCGAACGAATAGGGCTTCTGCCACTCCCACGGACCTTCCCGGTACGACATCGCGCCATTGTACCAGTTGGTGTTGAAGTGGATGTGGCCGGCCGGGTTCTTGTCGATGATCCGAGGCAGGGCCTTGACGGTCGTGAACAGCCGCTCGACGGCCTTGGGCTCGCCGTAGTGAATGTACATCGCCTCCGAGTTCGAATTGATGCCGTCCTCGTAGGCGTGCAGTTCGTCGGTCACGATGGTCGACAGGCCGTTCGTGAACATGCCGTTCTTGTAGGCGGCGTCGGCCAGCCGATCGTGCGAGGCCGTCAGCTTGTCTGGCTGGACGCCCATCAGGATCAGGCCGGGCCATTGCTGCAGCAGGTCGGTGTCGTCTGAGATGCCGCCGCCGAAGTCGCCGAAGTCGGACTGGCGCTCGTCGACCCACCAGTTGACGAACTTGCTGACCAGCTTCAGGTCCTCGAGCTGGCGGAAGGCCCACAGGGGCTCGCCCGCCGGGGGCTTGGGCTGCTCGAACGCCGGCCAGCCCTGGCTGCCATAGGTGATGTCGCCCCAGTACTCGCGGCCGATCTTGTTGTCGGGATCGACGCGCAGCAGGTCGGTGATGTCGGCGTAGAGGCGGCGATAGAGGCCCTGGCGCTTGGAGGTCGTGTGCTCCTCGACCAGGAAGCCCCAGTTGTCCTTCACCTGGTTCAGGCGATCCTGGATATGCTCGACCTTGGCCTGGTCGCGGTCCTTCAAGACGAGGCGGATCTTGGCGCCGTCCAGGGCCTTGGGACCGAACTCGGCGCTGTCGGCGGCCAGGGTCAGGTACAGGCTGTCGGGCGTCAGGATGCGGTCGCGCAGGTCGAGCCAGACGGTGCGCGGCTCGCCGGCCTTCACCGAGACGCTGACGTCGATCATGTTCCGCCCGGGCCAGATCGGGTCCTTCACCTGGATGTTCAGCGGGATCAGCGCGCCGCTCGCGCCGGGCAGGGCGGGGATGTCGATGGCGACGCCGTCCAGGCCGTCGCGGGCGTTCTCCCAGCCATAGGCCCAATTGCGGGCCAGCGCCTGGCCGGGCGGCGCGTCGCCGAAGCCCGAGGGGATCAGCACATGGACGATCGGCAGGCCCCCAACGGCTGGCGAGCCGGAGAGGTCGCTGTCGGGCCGTTTGCGGCTGGGCGCGCCCTCGGGCAGGGCCACGACGGTGGCGCGCTCGCCCACCGGGTGGCGGCCGGCGATATAGGCGTTGAGCGCGGCCAGGTTCAGATAGTCCGGCGCCACGTCGGCGCGGACCGTGTAGCTCATCTTGAAGGCGTCCTTCGGCTCCGCGCCGGCGAAGACGTTGTAGGCCCAGATCTCCTGGATCGGGGTCTCCTGAGCCACGTTGGTGAAGGTCAGCACGCCGCCGGTCAGCGGTTGGGCCAGGCTAGTGACGGTGCGCTCCTGGTCCTTGGCGCGCGTCCCCACCGAGGCGCCTTTCTCACCCGCCTTGGCCGCCCAGGAGAGGTCGCCATAGGCGGTTCCCTGGATTTCCAGCCGGTTGATCGGCTCGTCGGGCAGCTTGAGCGTCAGGGCCTTGCCGCCGTCGACATAGACGTTCCAGTCGGGCAGCTGGAAATAGTCGTTACGACCGGGCAGGCGCGAGCGGTTGTAGACGCCGGGCCAGGTGGTCTCGGGAATGCCGTCGGTGGCCTTCCACATCCATTCCTTGATGTCCTTGGCGTCGGCGAACTCGACCTTGCGGATGGTGGTCTTCTCGTCGGCCAGGTAGGGGGGCGGGCTCTTGTTCCAGCCGTAGCGCTGGCGCCAGGCGGCGTGGATGGCCGGATCGGCCAGGGTCGGGACCTCGGCCGAGGCGGTCGGGACCTCGCCGCGCGACAGGGCGGCGATGGCGGCCGCCTCCAGAGGACGGTCGTAGACCCGGATCTCGTCCAGGTCGCCGCCTCGGGTGAAGTTGTAGCGGCTCTGCACCTGGTGCGGGGCGATCACGCGGCCGGCCACGCCGAACTGGTCCAGGCCCGCGTCATAGACCGCCTGGGCTTGCGTCTTGGCGGCCAGCTTGCCGTCGACGAACAGCTGAACGCCGGTCGTCTCGTCCCAGGTGAAGGCCAGATGCGTCCAGGCGTCGGGGGCGGGGGGCTTGTCCAGCTTGAACGACACGCGGGTGCGCGCCAGTCCGTTGTCGGTGACGAAGGCGTCGAAGCCGTGGCCGTTCCAGTCGATGCGCAGGAACGCCATGTCCCAGCTGGTGTGATCGGCGTAGCCTACGCGGAAGATCACGAACGGAGCGACGCCGACCGGATAGCCCGAGCGCCAGAAGAAGGCCAGGGTCCCGCGCTGGGCCTGGATATTGCCCGGCGCGTTCCAGGCGACGATCCCCTCGTCCTCGGCGTGGAAGCCCTTGCCGATCTTGCCGTTCGGGATGGACGTGACCTTGTCGGCGAAGTTGGGAACCGGGTCGCCGCCGGCCACGTCCGCGACGAGGCCCTTGTCGCCCGAGGCCTTGAACAGCAGCGCCGGCTCGTCGGTCGTCCGCGCCGCGTTAGCCGCTTGGGCCAGGATCAGCGCGCAAGCCGAGCCCAGGAAAATCGCCTTCATCGGAACCGTCTCCTCCCGTGGGCGGACATCGCGGAACCCTACTCTCGGTAACCGGTGTCATGCCTCAATGAAAGGTGTAGCGCTCCGGGGGCGAGGTTGCAAACCCGTCCCGGCCTGATAACCGGTGTCCAACAAGACGATAACCCTGCGGGAAACACCGGATGTTCAGC
>NZ_SZWJ01000070.1:0-22075 GCF_012184455.1 Caulobacter sp. SSI4214
TCGGCGGGATCAGGGTGCCGAACACCGTGCAGAGGCCGCGCCCGGCGCGCTTTCCGGCAGCTGCACGCCGATCAGGCCGCGCGCGCCCCAGGCGAGGCCGCAGCGCCCGATGAGGGTGTCGAAGAGGGCGAAACCCTGGGTGACCATGGGCGGAAAATAGCAGGCCTGTTGCGCCTTGGCAGGGGCGGCCCTAACGATTTCCGGATCTTGCCATGTTTGGGGGCCTTGTCTTGCGTCGGATCCTGCTCGCGGCCCTGCTGGCCGCCACCGCCACGACCACCGCGCGCGCCGGGGATCTGCTGATCCATGGCGGCCCGATCCACACCGGCGTCGAGGCCGCCCCGACCGCCCAGGCCGTGCTGATCCGCGACGACCGGATCCTGTTCGTCGGCGACCTGAAGACCGCGCGGGCCAAGGCGGCCAAGGGCGTCCGCGACCTCGACCTGAAGGGCGCGGCGGCCTATCCGGGCTTTGTCGACGCCCACGCGCACCTGACCGGGATCGGCCTGCGCGAGCTGACCCTGAACCTGGACAAGACCGCCTCGGTCGCCGATCTCGTGGCCACGGTGAAGGCCTACGCCGCCGCCCATCCCGACGGCCCGATCTACGGTCGCGGCTGGATCGAGACCCACTGGCCCGAGAAGCGCTTCCCGAACAGGGCCGACCTGGACGCCGCCGCGCCGGGGCGCATCGTGGTGCTGGGCCGCTCGGACGGCCACGCCAGCGTCGCCTCCAGCGCGGCCCTCGCCAAGGCCGGGGTCACGGCGGCGACGCCCGATCCCGAGGGCGGCAAGATCCTGAAAGGCGCCGACGGCCAGCCGGACGGCATGTTGATCGACCACGCCCAGGGCCTGGTCCAGGCCGTCATCCCGCCGCCGGGCGAGGCGACGATCCGCAAGGCCCTGGACGCGGCCGGCGCGCTCTATGCCTCGCGCGGCTGGACGGGCCTGGACAATATGAGCGTGACGGCGCCCGACCTGGCCCTGCTGCGCGACGAAGCGGCCAAGGGGCGTTTCCAGCTGCGGGTCGACAACTACATGGATCCCAGCGGCGCGGCCGAGGTTCTGGCCAAGGGGCCGCAGGCCGACGCGACCGGCCTGATCCGCACGCGCGGGATCAAGCTCTATATGGACGGCGCCCTGGGCTCGCGCGGGGCGGCGCTGCTGGAGCCCTATAGCGACGCCGAGGGGCTGGGCCTGCAGCTGACGCCGCGCGACACCGGCGAGGCGCTGATGAAGCGGGCCAAGGCGGTCGGGGCCCAGGTGGCCATGCACGCCATCGGCGATCGCGGCAACCGCATGGCGCTGGACTGGTTCGAGACGGCGCTGGCCGGCGACGCCAAGGCCCGCTGGCGGATCGAGCACGCCCAGATCGTCGCCGACGCCGACATGCCGCGCTTCGCCAAGCTGGGGGTCATCGCCTCGATGCAGCCCAGCCACGCGATCGGCGACCTCTATTTCGCCCCGGCGCGCCTGGGCCAGGCGCGGCTGCACGAGGGCTATCGCTGGAAGGACTTCCTGGACGCCGGCGTGGTGGTCGCCGCCGGCTCGGACGCCCCGGTCGAGGTCGGCGACCCGCGCATCGAGTTCTACGCCGCCGTCTATCGTCACGGCCTGGACGGCTTCGCCAACGCCGACTGGCATCTGGAGGAGGCCGTCAGCCGCGCCCAGGCCCTGCGGATGCTCACCCTGGCCCCAGCCTACGCGGTGTTCCGCGAACACGAGCTGGGCACGCTGGAGGCCGGCAAGAAGGCCGACGTGACCGCCTTCGATCGCGATCTGATGACCGTCGAACCCAAGGATATCCTGACGGCGAAGGCGGTGCTGACCGTGGTGGATGGGAAGGTGGTGTTTAGCCGCTAGACCGCTCCCGCTTGCCCCGGCCCGATTCCCGTCCCACCTTGGGGTCATGAGCGACCGTTCGACCGGCCTGGCCCCCTCGAAGCTGACGGCGGTCCTGGGGCCGACCAATACCGGCAAGACGCACCTGGCCGTCGAGCGGATGCTGGCCCATGCCTCCGGCATGATCGGCCTGCCGCTGCGCCTCTTGGCGCGCGAGATCTACGACCGCATCGTCAAACTGCGCGGCAAGGCGTCGGTGGCGCTGATCACCGGCGAGGAGAAGATCGTCCCGGCCCGCGCCGCCTATTTCGTCTGCACGGTCGAGGCCATGCCGCTGGCCCGCGAGGTCGAGTTCCTGGCCGTCGACGAGATCCAGCTGTGCGCCGATCCCGAGCGCGGTCACATCTTCACCCACCGCCTGCTGCACGCGCGCGGCAAGTTCGAGACCATGTTCCTGGGCGCGGGGACCATGGCGCCGCTGGTCCGCCGCCTGCTGCCGGACGCCGAGATCATCGGGCGCGAGCGGTTCAGCAACCTGTCCTACGCCGGCTCCAAGAAGCTGACCCGCCTGCCCCGGCGCACGGCGATCGTCGCCTTCTCCACCGACGCGGTCTACGCCATCGCCGAGCTGATCCGCCGGCAGCGCGGCGGCGCGGCCGTGGTGATGGGGTCCTTGAGCCCCCGCACCCGCAACGCTCAGGTGGCTCTGTATCAGTCCGGCGAGGTCGACTTCCTGGTGGCCACCGACGCCATCGGCATGGGCCTGAACATGGACGTCGACCACGTGGCCTTCGCGGGCTTGCGCAAGTTCGACGGCAAGCGCACCCGCTGGCTCTATCCGCAGGAGGTCGGCCAGATCGCCGGCCGGGCGGGCCGCTACACCCGCGACGGCTCGTTTGGGGTGACCGGCGACTGCGAGGAGATCGACGAAGACCTGGTCGCCGCCGTCGAGAGCCACACGTTCGAGCCGATCACCGCCGCCGAGTGGCGCAACGGGCGGCTGGACTTCGGCTCGCTGCCCGGCCTGTTGCGCTCGCTGGCCGAGACGCCCCAGCGCGGCGGGCTGAAGCTGTCCGACGAGGCGCTGGACGAGCGCACCCTGCGGGCGCTGGCCCAGCAGGAGGACGTGATCAAGCGCTGCAAGGCCGACCGTTCGGCCCTGATCCGGCTGTGGGACGTCTGCCAGACGCCGGATTTCCGCAAGACCACCGACGACGACCACCAGCGCATGGCGCGCACCCTGTTCGACGACCTGACCACCGGCCGCAAGCGCCTGCCCGAAGACTGGGTCAACAGTCAGTTCAAGGCGCTGGACCGCGTGGACGGCGAGATCGACAGCCTGGCCGCGCGCCTCTCGGGGGTGCGCACGCTCAGCTACATCGCCAACCGCCCCGACTGGGTGGCCAACCCCGCCCACTGGCAGGGCCTGACCCGCCAGCTCGAGGACCGGATCAGCGACACCCTGCACGAGAAGCTTATGGCGCGGTTCATCGATCGCCGCACCAGCGTGCTGCTGAAACAGCTGGGCGAGCGCGAGACGCTCTATGCCGGCGTCGGCCAGGACGGCGAGGTGACGGTCGAGGGCCACGTGGTCGGTCACCTGTCGGGCGTGGCCTTCACCCCGGCCAAGGGCGCCTCGCCGCTGGAGGAGAAGGCGCTGCGCAACGCCGCCCAGCGCGCGGTCGGCCCCGAGATCGCCCGCCGCCTGGGCGTGCTGGCCAGCGAGGCCGACGACGCCTTCGCCCTGACGCCGGACGGCGCGATCCTGTGGCGCGGCGAGATCGCGGGAACCGTGCGCCGCGACCAGCCCCTGCTCTCGCCCCGCGCCCGCCTGTTGGGCGAGCTGGGCCCCGCCGCCGTGCGTGAGCGGGCCGAGCGGCGGCTGGACGCCTTCCTGGCCAGCGAAGTCGACCGACGCCTGGCGCCGTTGCGCGGCCTGGAGCGGGCCCTGGCCGGCGGCGCCCTTCGCGGCCTGCCGCGCGGCATCGCCCACCGCCTGTTGGAGGCCGGCGGGGTGCTGGACAAGCGGCCGGTGGATCCCGAGCTGAAGGCCCTGAGCCAGGGCGAGCGCCGCACGCTCAAGATCCTGGGCGTTCGGATCGGGGCCTTCAGCCTCTACTGCCCCGGCGCGATCAAGGCCGAGGCCATCGCCTGCGCGCGGGCCTTGAACCCGACCGGCTGGCGCGGGGCCTTGACCACCTTGGAGCCCCTGCCCTCGCCCGCGCCGTCCGAACGCGAGCTGTCGGCCAGCGGCCTGCGCGCCGTGGCCGGCTTCACGATCCCGGTCGAGGCGCTGGAAACCCTGGACGGCCTGCTGCGCGCCAACCAGCAGCCGGGCGGCGTGGTCCTGACGGAGGCCGCGCTGGAGACGCTGGGCTGGACGGCCAAGCAGGCGTCCGCGGTGCTGCGCGCCCTCGACTACACCCCCGCCATTCGCGCCAAGCCCGACCAGCCGATCGTCTGGAAGCGTCGCGGCGCGGCCCGGCTGGAGGACAAGCCGGTCAAGGCGCGGCCCGACTCGCCGTTCGCCGCCCTGGCCAAGCTGACCGAACCGCCGCCGCGTCGGAAGAAGCCCCGCCGCCGCAAGCCGGCCGCCCGGAAGGCCGCCTCTTGACCGAGACAGCGCCCTCCCCCGACGCCGCCCGGGCCGATGTCTGGCTGTGGCGGGCGCGGTTCTTCAAGACCCGCTCCCTGGCCGCCAAGTTCGTGGACGAGGGCCGCATCCGCCTGACCCGGGCCGGGGCCGAGAGCCGGATCGACAAGCCCTCGCGAACGGTGAAGCCCGGGGACGTGCTGGTGTTCGGCCTGGCGGGCCGCCTAGTGGCGATCCGGATACTCGATTGCGGCGAACGGCGCGGCCCCGCCAGCGAGGCGCGCGGACTCTACGAGGCCGTGGAGGCTTGAGCGTCGGATGGCCGCCGCCGAAGCGACCGGGTCTGTCCGCGCCTTGAGAATTCCTGCGCCCCTAAGCGGCCATGCCGCATTGACAAGCGGGCCTCGGGCTTCGAAAACGCCCGCGCCCTGATCCGTCCGCCCTCATCCGAGTTTTCGATGACCTATATCGTCACCGACGCCTGCGTTCGCTGCAAGTTCATGGACTGCGTGGAGGTTTGTCCGGTCGACTGCTTCTACGAGGGCGAGAACTTCCTCGTCATCAATCCCGACGAATGCATCGACTGCGGGGTCTGCGAGCCCGAGTGCCCGATCGACGCCATCAAGCCGGACACCGAGGACGAGGCCGACGGCAAGTGGCTGCGGATCAACGCCGAGTACGCCAAGGTCTGGCCGAACATCACGGTCAAGGGCGAGCCCCCGGCCGACCGTGCCGATTTCGAGCGCGAGACCGGCAAGTTCGAGAAGTACTTCAGCGAAAAGCCGGGCAAGGGTTCCTGATCCCACACTCGATTTCTCAAGCGTAACCCGCCGCCAACGCGCGAAAGCTTGGCGGCGCCCTCGCGTACGTCGGGCCGCAACCCTTTCATCGCGCTGAATTTTATGCTAATGTCTCCGACGACGTGACGGTTGCGGTTTTTCGCGACGGTCCGTCTTGTCGAAGAAGCCGGTTCGAGAAGCCAATTTCAGCCGGCTCGCCCGATCGAAGGCGAAGGGTGTCTTAGAGATCTATTCCAAATCCTGACAGGCTTGGCCCCGCGCAATCCCTTTCGCGGAGCGGGGCGCTGTCGCTTTTGGTTTGGCAATGGAACGCGGCGTTCGGACCTGGCAGGTCCGTATTGATGAGGACGAACATGAGCAAGACTGGTCTGGAATTCTCGGTCGACGATCACGTCGTTTATCCCGCGCACGGCGTGGGCACCATTCAGGCGATCGAGACCCAGGAAGTGGCCGGCATGTCGCTCGAAGTTTATGTCATCACCTTTGACCACGAGAAGATGACCCTGCGCGTTCCGACCAAGAAGGCCAAGACCGCCGGCCTGCGCCCGCTGGCCGAGGGCGGCACCGTCTCCCAGGCCCTGACCACCCTGAAGGGCCGCGCCCGCGTGAAGCGCACCATGTGGTCGCGCCGCGCCCAGGAATACGAAGCCAAGATCAATTCGGGCGACCTGATCTCGATCGCCGAGGTCGTCCGCGACCTGCACCGCGCCGAGAACCAGCCGGAGCAATCCTACTCGGAGCGCCAGCTGTATGAATCGGCCCTCGATCGCATGGCGCGCGAAGTGGCCGCCATCGAGCGCATCGACCGCGAGGCCGCCATCGGCATCCTGACCAAGTCGCTGGTCAAGGCCGCCTAAAACCGGCCAGTCGAAGAAACCAAGACGCCCTCCGCCGCGCGGGGGGCGTTTTTGTTTGGGGGTGGCGAAATCGGCGCGATCCGTCACGCGGCCGTCCGCGGCGCGCGCGCGGCGCCGGCCACCGCCTGGATCAGCTGAGCGGCCGTGACGGGCTTGCGGACCAGACCGTCGAAGGCTTCGGACACCTGGAAGTCCATATCCGCCGAGAAGGCCAGGATCGGCGCGCCCTGGTTGGGTCCCACGCGATCCCGGATCGCGCGCGCGGCCTCCAGGCCATCCATGACCGGCATGCGGATGTCCATCAGGATCAGGTCGAACGGCTGGACCATCGCCGCGTCCACGGCCTCGCGTCCGTCGCGGGCCTCGGCCACCTCGGCGTCGAAGACCCCCAGGATCGCCCGGGTCATCTCGCGATTGAGAGCATTGTCGTCGACCACCAGGATCCGCCCGCCGGCCCGAACCGGTTCGAACACCGGCGCCGCCTCGCCATCGGACTGTTCTTCGCGCAGCAGCGCCTGGGCGGGGATCGCGAACCAGAAGCTGCTGCCCTCGCCCGGACGGCTGCTGGCCCCGATGCGGCCGCCCATGGCTTCCACCAGTCCCTTGCTGATGACCAGGCCCAGGCCCGCGCCGCCGCGCGATCTCGAGCGAGACGCCTCGACCTGCGAGAACCGCTTGAACAGCTGCGCCTGCCCCTCCGGATCGATGCCGATGCCGGTGTCCTTCACCGCGACGAAAAGCTCGGCCAGCTCGGCCCGCCAGATGACCTCGACCGTCACCGAGCCGACGTCGGTATAGCGGATGGCGTTGCCGATCAGGTTGATCAGGACCTGCCGCACCCGGTCGGGGTCGATCATCAGCACCCTGGGCGGGGCCTCGATCATGCGGATGCGCAGGTCGAGACTCTTCTCGGCCGCGTGCAGGGCGAACATCTTGACCGTATCGTCGATCAGGGGCGCCAGCGCGCACGGCGCCAGGTGGGTCTCGACCTGGCCGGTCTCCAGCTTGGACAGCTCCAGGACGTCGTTGATCACCGACAGCAGCGACTTCCCGGCCGTCGAGATGCGCGCGACATAGTCCCGCGCCTCGTCCGGCAGGCCGGCGACGCCCTCGACCAGGGCCGCGAAGCCGATGACGGCGGTCAGGGGCGTGCGCAGTTCGTGGCTCATATTGGCCAGGAAGGCGGACCGCGCCTCCAAGGCCTTCTCCGCCCGATCGCGCTCGGCGGCCAATCGGTCCTGAGACTGCTTGTAGTCGGTGATGTCGCGCACCACCCCATGGATACGGCCCGCCTCGCGGTCGATGACAGGACGGCCCTGCAGCCAGATCCACCGTCCGTCCTTGTGCAGGGCGCGGGCCTCTAGGACCTCGGGCGCGGCCGCGCGGTCCCGCAGCCCGCGTCCGAAGCCGCCGACCAGGCCGGGCAGATCCTCCGGATGCGTCAGATGCGCCGCCTTCCGGCCCAGCAGCTCGCTCGGGGCATAGCCGAGGACGGGCTCGACGGCGGCGCTGACGAAGAGGATACGGCCCCGGCGATCGACCTCGATCACGATGTCGCGCGTCGTCGTCGCCAGACTCTGGAAACGCGACTCGGTCTCGCGCGCCGCCTCTCGGGCCTGGCGCGCCTCTTCCTCCAGGCGCAACCGCGCGTCGATGTCGCGCGTCACCGCCACCACCTCCAGCGGCTCGCCGGCCTCGTCGCGAACGAGGCGCAGATGGCTCTCCAGCCAGACGTAGCGGCCGTCCTTGGCGCGGCCCCGGTACTGCACGCTGAGCTCCGGAGGCCCGGACAACATCGCCGCGACGGCGGCGCTGACCGCCTGGCGATCGTCGGGATGGTAGAAGGCCTTGAAGCCGGACTCGATGACCTCGGCCGCCGTCCAGCCCAGCAGCCGCTCCACCGCCGGCGAAAGATAGGTGTCGCCGCGATCGGCGAAGCGGTGACGACTGATGACGTCCCCGGCGCGCTCAGCCAGAAGACGGAAGAAGGCCTCGCTCGACCTTAAGGCGTCCATGTCTTTCAGATTTTGATCCGGCATAGCCAGATCAATATCCGATATCTCCAAACGACCTGACTATACTTCAATCTAGCGACAATAGGTCGCGCCGTTCCTGATCTTGATCCGCAAATACATGGCGGGACCCGAAGAGACTCGCCGGAGGACGACTTTGATTGCCGCCCTCCCGCGAACCGGGCTAAACAAGTCCCAAGATCCGACCGGAATGGCCGAAGGCCCCGGCGCCGCGTCTGGCGCGTCTCGGATAGCGGGCGACGCCGCCCTTGTCGGAGCCGTCCGAACTGGAGGCCACCCATGAGCAAGCGAGGGACAGCAGGACGGCGCGACGTGGATTCGGCGGGCGAGAGTCCTGACATGGCCTTGCGAGCGGTCAGCCGACGCGCGCGGCGCGCCCTGGTCGGGTTCCTGAGGCAGGAGGCCTCGGGCGGCTACGTCCTGATGGCCGCCGCCGCCCTGGCCCTCGTGGTCGCGAACTCGCCGCTGGCGCCGGCCTATTTCCGGACTCTGGACACACACCTGGGCTTCGTCCTGGGGCCCGTGCACCTGCGAGAGACCGTCCTGCACTGGATCAACGACGGCCTGATGGCGCTGTTCTTCCTGCTGGTGGGCCTGGAGATCAAGCGCGAGGTCCTGGACGGCCAGCTGTCGCGCCCGTCCGCCGTGCTGCTGCCCGGCGCGGCGGCCCTCGGCGGCGTGGCCCTGCCCGCCCTGATCTATCTGGCCCTCAACCGGGGCCGGCCGGACAGCCTGGGCGGATGGGCGATCCCCTCGGCCACCGACATCGCCTTCGCGCTAGGCGTCCTGGCCTTGCTGGGCTCGCGCGTCCCCGCCTCGCTGAAGGTGTTCCTGACCGCCATCGCCATCATGGACGACCTGGCGGCCATCGTGATCATCGCCCTCTTCTACACCGCCCAGCTGCATCTGGCCTATCTGGCCGGAGCCGGCGCCGTGCTCCTGGCCCTGATCGCCCTGAACCGCTTCAAGGTGGCCCGCCTCTCGCCCTACCTGCTGCTGGGCGTGGTCTTGTGGTTCCTGGTGCTGAAGTCCGGAATCCACGCCACCCTGGCCGGCGTCGCCCTGGCCCTGACCATTCCACAGCGCGGCGGCGAACACCCGCCGCTGGAGCGGCTGGAACACGCCCTGCACAAGCCGGTGGCCTTCGTCATCACGCCCCTGTTCGGCTTCGCCAACGCCGGCCTGTCCTTCGCCGCTGTCGGCTTTTCGGCCCTGCTGGACCCCGCGCCGCTGGGCGTGGCCCTGGGCCTGTTCCTCGGCAAGCAATGCGGCGTGTTCGGCGTCTCCCTGGCGCTGATCAAGTCGGGCCTGGCGCGCCCGCCGCGCGGCGCCAGCCTGGTCCAGCTCTATGGCGTCGCGGTGCTGTGCGGCGTCGGCTTCACCATGAGCCTTTTCATCGGCGCCCTGGCCTTCAGCGACGCGCGGCTGATCGAAGAGACCAAGATCGGCGTCCTGGCCGGCTCGCTGATCTCGGCCCTGCTGGGCCTGCTCATCCTGCGGACCGCCAAAGCCCATGCCGATTGACCGTCAGTCTCCGCCGCCGCCGTTCCCGATGGGGGGAAAATCGACCTCATGGATCCTGGTGGCGGCCGCCTATGTGGTGATCGTCCGGACCCTGACGACTCGCGTGCCTTGGTGCGCCCAGCACGCCCTGGCGACCACCGCCCTGGTCGGCGTCGTGGCCTGCGCGGGCATCCTGGCCTTCAAGTGGATCGCCGAAACGAAGCGCTAGAGTCCAATATTTTGAGCGCGTTCGAGCGGTTCAACCGCTCACACTTAAACCTAACGCGCTTTCAGAAAAGGACGTCGTCGAGATCCGGTTCGGCGGCGGGCGCCTGAACCTCGGCGGGCGCGTCCGGCTCCGCGTCCAGGTCGCCGAGCACCGCACGGTGCACGTCGCGTTCTTGGGCCATGCTGTAGCGAGCGTAGAGGACCTTGAGACAGGCCCGTAGCGCTTCGTCCGCCTCCATGGACGGATCGAACGGCGCGGACGGCAGGGCGTCCAGGGCCGCGGCGGCCTCGTCCAGGGCCTGGCCGATCTCGCGCCGGCAGTCCATGCGAGCCGAGGCCTGGTTCATCGCCTCGACCACCGCCCCGCCCTGCCGGGCCAGGTCGACGATGTCGGCGTCGGCCGCGCCGCCCGCCTGGCGGATCCGCGACAGGGCGGTCTGCAACACGTCCGAGATCGCGGCCGTCCCGGTCGCGCCCTCGCCGCCGACCTGGGCCGCGCCGCTCATCAGGCTCTCGACCCCGGCCAGGGTGCGGTCGGCCGACTCCTCAAGCTTGGCGGCGTGGCCGCGAAGCTCGACGGCGATGACGGTGATCGGCTTGCCGGCCTCGCCGATGCGCGCGCAGCGCAGGGTGGCGTTCAAGGCCATCTGGTGGACATTGGCCTGCATCCGGAGAATGCCGTCGATGCGCTCGGACAGCCGCGCGGCCGCCGCGACCACCGACTGGCCGACCTCCAGCGCCGCCTGGTCGGCGGCCGCCATCTCCTCGACCAGGGTCAGGGCCTTGCCGACATGGGCCTCGATGCGGGCCAGGAAGTCGCCGCCCTCGTCGCGGCCGACACGGCCATAGGCCAGGTCCTGCAGTTTCATGATCTCGCGCGTGTCGGCGGCGATGCCGACCATGTTGCGCTCGATCTGGGCCATCTCGCCGCGGAAGTCGTCGATGGTCGCCGACAGCTGGGCGCGCAGCAGGGCCAGCATCGCGGCGCGGACCCGCTCGCGACGCTCGCCCACGAGGTCGCCCTCGAGCCCCTCCAGAAGCTCCAGGCCGAACTGAACGTGCTCGGCGCGCTGGCGGGTGATGTCGCCGATCTGCAGGGCGACCAGGACGCCGCCCACCTTCTTGCGAACCTCGCGGGCCAGGGCCGCGACATCGGCCGCCACCCCGGCCACCCGCACGCGCTGGGTCGCCAGCTGGCGCGCGTTCGCCTCGATGGCGTCCGGCGCGTCGGCGGCCAGTTCGGCGCAGTGGGTCCGAAGATTGGCTTCGTAGATCAGGGCCGAGCGCAGATCATGGTCCAGAAGGCGCAGGTCGGCGTCGAACGACTCCAGGTGATCGCGGCCCACCACCAGGCAATCGGCGATCTCCTGGGCGAACAGAGCGAAGTCGCCGTTGTCGCCCTCGACCCCGCCGGCCGCGATCTTGATGTACAGCGACACCACCCGCAGATAGGCCAGATTCTGGTGCATGTCGCCGATATGCGCCGACAGCTCGCGGCTCAGCGTCTCCAGGCGCTCCAGCGCCACTGAACGGCCCGCCAGGCCTTCGGGCAGGACGCGCAGGCCGGCGGCGGCGACGCCAAGGTCGCGGGTCGTGGCGTCGACCATCGACTGGTCCATGGCCTTGGCCAGCTTGTCCAGCGCGTTGATCAGCTCGCCGACGCCATCGACCGCGCCGGCCAGCACATCGCCGGTCTTCAGGAACTGGCCCTCGATGGCCTTGGCCGTCGCGCCCAGGCGCTGGGCGACGATCAGGCCCTCGGACCGCTCGGCGCCGTCAGCGGCGAGGATGGTTCTCTGCGGATTAGCCATGGCCGGTTTCGCCTCGCTGAGCGTGGGTCAGCACCTGGTTGAGCGCCGTGAACAGGATTGTCGCCGTGATCGGCTTTTCGAGGTGCAGGTCGGCGCCGACCGCGCGACTGGCGGCGGCGTGCTCCTCGCCGGCGTTGGCGGTCAGCATGATGATCGGCGCGCGGGCGTCGCCGCGCTCCCGTTCAAGGCGGCGGATCTCTCGAACCGCCGAAAGGCCATCCATCACCGGCATCTGAACGTCCATCAGCACGACGTCGACGGGGGCGTCGCTGAAGGCGCGAACCGCCTCGCGGCCGTTCTCGACACAGACCAGCTCGGCGGCGTCGGCCAGCATCAGCTCGACCACGCGGCGGTTGGTCGGATGATCGTCGGCCAGCAGGATGCGGACCGCCCGCTCGCCTTCCAGCGCGTCGGCCCCGGTCGTTTCGGGCGCGCTCGCCTCGTGAGCCGGCAGCGGCAGGCAGAACCAGAACCGCGCGCCTTCGCCCGGCTGACTCTCGCAATCCAGGAATCCGCCCATCAGGGCGACGAGCTCGCGCGCGATCGACAGCCCCAGGCCCGAGCCGCCGAACCGGCGGGTGATCGACACGTCCGCCTGCTGGAAGCGCTCGAAGATCCGCTCCTTGTCCGCGGGATCGAAGCCGATGCCGGTGTCCGAGACGGTGAACCGCGCCCAGCCGCCGACGTCGCGGCAGGCCGACACCGAAACCGAGCCCTGCTCCGTGAACTTGGTGGCGTTGCTGATCAGGTTGACCAGCACCTGCCGAAGACGCGCGCTGTCGCCGACCACGCTCGTCGCCAGGTCCGGCGACACGGTCATCGAGAACGTCACCGGCGCGTCGCCCAGCGTCAGGCGCGAGGACTCCTCGACCCCGCGCAGAAGCTCGCCCAGATGGAACGGCTTTTCGTCGATGGCGACCCGTCCCGCCTCGATGTTGGTCAGGTCCAGGACATCGCCCAGCAGCCGTTCCAGCTGAGCGCTGGAGTCGCGGATGATGTCGACCAGCTCACGCGCGCCGGACGGCAGATCGCCCCGCGCCAGCATATGGGCCGACGCGACGATCCCGTTCAGGGGCGTGCGGACCTCGTGGCTCATATTGGCGAGGAAGATGCTCTTGGCCTCGCTCGCGTTCTTGGCCTCGCGCAGCGCCGCGCCCAGGGCCTCGGCCTGCCGGCGATGCTCCCGAACGTCCTCGCCCAGGCTGATGACGTGGCGCGCGCCCATGTCGTCGAAGGTCGCCAGAACCTTGAAGTCGTAGATCCCGCCGCCCCGGGCCTCGGAGGCGCGCACGCCCGGAATGGTCCGCGTCTCGCCAATCTTCAGGGTGGAGGGTTCGGTCTGATCGAGGAACGCGCCCATGGTGTCGCCGAACAGGACCCGGCGGTCCTGGCCGATCGCCAACTCGGCCTCGACGCCGAAAGCCGCCTCGGCGGCGCGATTCCACAGAACGTAACGGCCCGTATCGCTGGCGTGAACGATCAGGGGCGACGGCAGGGACTGCACCACGGCCTCCAGCAGCGCCGCGCCCTCGACCTCTTCGGTGACGTCCCGCGACACGGCCATCAGGGAGACGGGGTCGCCGTTCGCGTCGGGCACGGGGGACACCAGCGTCTCCCAATAGGTGCGCGAACCGCCCTCGCCGGCGTCGAACGTGCGGAAACTGGCGATCTGGCCGGCGGCGGCCGTGCGGAGGGCGCGTTCCAGCGAAAAGCGGCTGGCCTCGGGCCAGATCTCGATCAGCGGGTGAAGGGCGTCGCGGGGACCCAGTCGCTCGGCGTAGACGCGCGCGGCCGCGTTCATGACCTCGACCCGTCCGTCCAGGGTCAGCACCCATTGGCGAAACGACGAAGCGCCGCCCGAGCCGTCGATGTCCGAGCAGCCCCGTCCCATCTACCGCTCCGTGGCCCTTAGGATCTCGGCCGCGATGCGCTGCAGCGGCAGCACGCGGTCGACGCAGCCCCGGGCGATCGCCTCCTTGGGCATCCCGAAGACGACGGAGGTCGCCTCGTCCTGCGCGACGGTGAAGGCCCCCGCGCTCTTCATCTCCTCCAGACCGCGCGCGCCGTCGTCGCCCATGCCGGTCATGATCACGCCCACGGCGTTGGGTCCGACGTTGCGCGCGGCCGAGCGGAAAAGAACGTCCACGGACGGACGATGGCGCGAGACCAGCGGCCCTTCCTTGACCGAGACGTGATAGCGGGCCCCGCTGCGCTCGATCATGGTGTGGAAGTTGCCGGGCGCGATCAGGACGCGGCCGCGCAGCACGGCGTCGCCGTCCTGGGCCTCCTTGACCTCCATGGCGCAGAGGCTGTCCAGGCGCTTGGCGAACGACGTGGTGAAGCGCTCGGGCATGTGCTGCACAACGACGATGCCCGGCGCGGCGGCCGGCAGAACCTCCAGCACCTCGCGCAGGGCCTCGGTGCCGCCGGTGGAGGCGCCGATGCAGACGATCATCTCGGTCGTCTTGGCCATGGCCCGGCTGGTCGGCGGCGGCAGCATGGCGTCGGCGGTCAGCTTCTTCTCGGGCCCGGCCCGGCGCTGCGCCGTCATCATCGCGGCGCGCGGCGTCCGATCGAAGCGGCCGAGGCGCTTGGCCTTGGCCGCGGCCTTGACCGTGTCGCAGATCAGGATGCGCGCCTCGGCCAGGTGCTCGGCCACGCCGACACGCGGCTTGAGGATCACGTCGACCGCCCCGGCCTCGAGGGCCTGATGCAGGGTCTCGGAGCCGCCCTCGACCAGGGACGAGCACATCACCACCGGCACCGGATGCTGAGCCATCAGGCGGCGCAGGAAGGTGACGCCGTCCATGCGGGGCATCTCGACGTCCAGGGTGATGACGTCGGGCACTTCCTCGGCGATGCGCTTGGCGGCGACGAAGGGATCGGAGGCCGAGCCCATCACCTCGATCTCGGGATCGCTCTCCAGAACCGCGGTTAGGGTCTGGCGAACCACCGCGGAGTCGTCGACGATCAGAACACGGATCTTGGGATTCATGGCCGTTGGAACACCGTATGGGCGGCGGGCCGCACGGGCAGATCGACGCCGACGATCGACTCCGAATGCCCCAGGATCAGATAGCCGCCCGGCGCGAGGTGCTCGCAGAGGTTCTTGAGCACCTTGGCCTGGGTCGGCTTGTCGAAATAGATCAGGACGTTGCGCAGAAAGATCACGTCGAAGTCGTTGTCGACCGGATACTGCTCGTCCATCAGGTTCATGCGGGCCACCGACAGCCGGGCGCGCAGCGCCGGGACAATGCGGACCTCGCCGCGCTTGGGATCGCGCGACCTCATCAGGTAGCGGGCCCGCAGGTCGCGGGGAACCGGCGCGATCATCTGTTCGGAATAGCGGCCGGCCACCGCCTGGCTGAGCACCTGGGTGGAAAGGTCGGTGCCCAGGATCGAGTAGTCCAGGCGCTTGGACTGGCGGCCGAACTCCTCGATCACCATCGCCGTGGTGTAGGCCTCGGCGCCGATCGAGCAGGCCGCGCTCCAGATCTTGACCTTGCCGCCGCGACGCTTGGCGATGGCGGGCAACCCGACCTCGGTCAGGAATTCGAAGTGCTGGGGCTCGCGAAAGAAGTCGGTCTTGTTGGTCGTGACCGCGTCGAGCAGGCGCACCCGCTCACGGTCCAGGCCGCCGCCGTCGAAGAGATAGGCGCAGTAGTCGTTGATCGAGACGTGGCCGCTTTCGCGCATGCACCGGCGCAGGCGGCCTTCCAGCATCGTGCGTTTGCTGGGCGGCATCCGGATGCCGCTGTAGTCGTGGATGAATTGCCCCAACCGGTTGAAGTTGCGGAGGCTCAGGGCCTCGGTCGAGGTTCCGGACTCCGGCGCGGTCTGGACGGCGAGGTTCGACAAGTCGGGACTCCGATCGCCATTCTGGCGACAAGGTGGATAGTTAGCCTCAAGCCGCTTGACGGATCGTTTCAGCATCCTGGGCGGTTAGCAGGCGGGTCATTTCGAACAGGACGACGAAGCCTGAGTTTCCGCTCGCCTCGCGGCGAACGACGCCCTGGATGTAGTCGGAACGCCAGGGCACGCCGATGTCGGGGGCCGGCTCGACCTGGTCGGTCGATACGGTGATCACCTCGATCACCCGATCAGCCACCAGGCCCAAGGACAGAACCCGATCGCCCAGCGGCACGTCCAGGACCAGGATCCGGGTGCTGGGGCCCGGCGCCACCGGCGCCAGACCCAGCTTTCGCCGCAGGTCCAGGGTGGGAACACCCTGGCCCCGCACATCGGTCAGTCCCAGCATAAAGGCCGGGCCTTCCGGGATGGCGAACGGCGCGCGGAATTCGAGGATTTCGCGGACGTAGGCCACCGGAATGGCGAAGACCTCATCGCCCAGGCTCAGGGTCACGAACTGCTGTTCGGAAGCCGGGCGAGACATCTCAGGCATACTCCCGGAAGTCGCGGTCGTCCTCGTCCGGACCACCGCTGGCCAGGTCGAGCGCGAAGCCGCGGGCTCGGCTCTGTTGCTGCTGCACCGCGTTGGCGGCGGGCTTGCGCGCGGCCGGGGCCTTGCCGCCGCTCGCCTTGGCGACCGGGGCCTTGGCCGGCTTGCGGGCGGCCGGACGGACGGGAGCGGCCCTGCGGCTCGAACCGCCGTCCTCGATCCGGAAGTAGGCGATCGAGGCTTGCAGCTCCTCGGCCTGGGCGGCCAGTTCTTCCGAGGTCGCCGACATCTTGTCGGAGGCGTCGGCGTTCTGCTGGGTCACCTTGTCGAGCTGCTGCAGGGCTTCGTTGATCTGGCTGGCGCCGACATCTTGTTCGCGGCAGGCGGCGCTGATCTCGGCGACCAGCTCGGCGGTCTTGCGGATGTTGGGCACCAGCGAGGTCAGCATCTCGCCGGCCGACTGGGCGGCCTTGACCGTGTCGGACGAGACCGAGCTGATCTCGGCGGCGGCGGTCTGGCTGCGCTCGGCCAGCTTGCGCACCTCGGAGGCGACGACCGCGAAGCCGCGGCCGTGCTCGCCGGCGCGGGCCGCCTCGACGGCCGCGTTCAGAGCCAGCAGGTCGGTCTGACGCGCGATTTCCTGAACGATGGTGATCTTCTCGGCGATGGTCCGCATCGCTTCGACCGCTTGCGAGACCGCCTGGCCAGAGACCTCGGCGTCGGCCGACGACTGGCGGGCGATCTTCTCGGTCTGGGCGGCGTTGTCGGCGTTCTGCTTGATGTTGGCGGCCATCTCTTCCATCGAGGCCGAGGCCTCTTCGGCCGAGGCGGCCTGTTCGGTCGCGCCCTGGCTGATCTGCTCGGAGGCCGCCGACAGTTCCTGGCTGCCGGCCGAGACGTTGTTCGAGGCGGTGATGGCGTCGGCGACGACGCCGCGCAGGCGCTCGACCATGCGCTCCAGGGCCAGGCCCAGGGTGTCCTTGTCCGACAGCGGCTGCGGCTGGACCGTCAGGTCGCCGTCGGCCACCTGGTCGGCCAGGGCCGCGGTGTCTCGCAGGTTGGCGGTCATGCGATTGACCGTGGCGACCAGATCCTTGATCTCGTCGTCGGCCTTGACGGTGACGTCCTTGCTCAGGTCGCCGATCGCCACGGCGTCCAGCGCCTCGGTGATCTGCTTGAAGCCCTGGGTGATGATCATCGAGATCCAGAAGGCGCCGGCGACGGCGACCAGCAGGGCGGCGACGGCGGTGATCAGCAACGTCGTGCGGGCGGCCGCATAAAGCGTGTCGGTGTCCTTGTCGGCCTGGGCCATCGCGGCCTTGTTCAGGTCGACGATCTTGTTGACGTCCTCGGTCAGGCCGTTGGCGATGGCGCGCGACTTGTTGATCGACATCGCGCCCGCTTCGGCGTTGCGATTGGCCAGCGCCAGAGCGCGGACTTCGGCGTTGACGGCCTTGTACTCGCCCCAGGCCTGCGCCACGCGGTCCCATAGCGGCTTGCCCTGCGTGCTGGCCGAAGCGACACGCTGCTGGATTAGCGGATCGAGCTTGGCGATCATCTCGACCGACTGCGCGTCGAACTTCCGCTTCAGCTCCTGGTCGTCGGTCAGCGCCATGTTCTTTTCAAAACGCAGCAACCGGCCGATATCCCCGTCGACCTGCTGCGCGCCGGACAGACGCGCGGCGGGTCCGGAGATCACCTCCGAAATCGCGCTGTTGAGTTGGCTCATGCGCGAGACGCCCATGAACACGACGAGGCCCATCATGGCGATGAGCACGGCGAAGGTCGCTATCAGCTTGGCTTTGATCGTGAAGCGCATTTGGGAGTCCCCCGACTCAGGATTGCGATGCGTGGATGGGTGTGACGACGGCCGTCTGGCCGCGCGCGGCGAAGATCTGCTCAAGATCGGGGATGACGATGACGTCCCCGTTCCGGCGGGCTAGAAAGCGGATGAAATCGGCGCGCCACTTGAGGCCGACGCGGGGCGCGTCCTCGGTGACGGCGCGGTCGATGGCGGTGACCTCGTGCACCTTGTCGGCGCGCAGGCCGATCAGGGTCGGCTCGCCGTCCAGCGGGTGCTCGATGACGACGATGCGGCTGTCGATGGTGGGCGGCGGGGCGTCCAGCTCGAAGGCCACCCGCAGATCGACCAGCGGGATGACCCGACCGCGGAAGTTGATCACGGCGCCGACGAACGGCGGCGCGCCGGGCACGGCCGTCTCGGGCAGCAGGTCGAGCACCTCGCGCACCAGACCAGCCTCCAGGGCGAAGGTCTCGCCGTGCAGGTCGAAGGTCAGGGCCTCGATGGGGTCGTTGGCGTTGTCGGCGATCATGTCTGTCTCCGTCAGCCGGCGGCGCGCAGCTGCGCGTCGGGGCGTTGGCCCGCCGCCACCAGGCAGCCGATGTCGAGGATCAGCGCCACGCCGCCATCGCCCAGGATGGTCGCGCCCGAGAAGGCGCCCACGGCGGCATGGAACGGCGACAGCGGCTTGATGACGGTCTGGTGGTCGCCGAGGATCTGGTCGACGACCAGGCCCACGCGCTCCTGACCCGTCGAGACCACGACGATCTTCTGGTGCGGGTCGGGCTCCTGGCCGGTGTTGAACATCTGCCGCAGGCGGATGAACGGCACCAGCTGGTCGCGCAGAGTGACCAGGCTGCGGCCAGCCGAGCGCAGGTCCTGCTCGACGGGCAGCTCGACGCATTCCTCGACCGAGGACAGCGGGATGACGTAGCGGCTGGCGCCGACCCGCACCAGCAGGCCGTCGATGATCGCCAGGGTCAGCGGGATGCGCAGCGAGACGACCGAGCCCTGGCCGGGCGTGCTGGTGATCTCGATCGCGCCGCGCAGGCCCTCGATGGTCTTCTTGACCACGTCCATGCCGACGCCACGGCCGGACAGGTTGGTCACGGCGGCGGCCGTCGAGAAGCCCGGCGCGAAGATCAGCTGCAGCAGCTCGTTGTCCGTCAGGACCTGGCCGGGCTGGATCAGGCCGTTCTCCTCGGCCTTGGCGCGAACCCGAGCGCGATCGACGCCGCGGCCGTCGTCGGTGATGGTGATCACCACCTCGGCGCCGGACTGGCGGGCGGCCAGCAGGATATGGCCGGTCTCGGGCTTGCCAGAGGCCTTGCGCTGCTCGGGCGTCTCCAGCCCGTGGTCGGCGGCGTTGCGGATCAGGTGGACCAGCGGATCGGCCAGACGCTCGATGATCGTCTTGTCCAGTTCGGTGGTCTCGCCGTCGGTGGCGAAGTTGATCGTCTTGCCGGTCTCGATGGCCAGGTCGTGGATCAGTCGGCGGAAGCGGCCGAACAGCTGGCCGACCGGCACCATGCGCACGACCATCATGATCTCGCGCAGCTCGGAAGCCAGTTGCTCGATCTGCTCGGAGACGGTCATCAGGTTCTGGTCGCTGCTGGAGGCGGCGACCTGCTTCAGGCGCGACTGGGCGATGACCAGTTCGCCGACGCGGTCCATCAGCTCGTCGAGGCGCTCGGCCGGAACGCGGAGCATCTCGGCGACCCGCGGGCGGCCCTCGGCGGGCGGCGCGTCGCTGTTGGCGGCCTTGGGCGGCTCGATCGTCGAGACCTTGGCGTCCGGAGCGACCTCGGCGACCGCTTCGGCCGCCGGTTCGTCGACCACCTCGGTGATGTCCAGGGTCATGTCGTCGATGACGAAGATGAAGACATCCTCGATCGCCGAGCGCGGCTGTTCGGTGGTGACGACCACGTCCCAGGCCAGGCGGCAGTCGGTGGGGTTCAGATCCTCGACCGCCGGCACGCCGTCCGTGACGGCGGTGACCTCGCAGGGACCCAGGTCCCGCAGCTCGTCGAGCAGCGGCAGCGGGCGGCCGCCGTTGACGAAGGTCTCGGGCGGCAGCGAGAAGCGCACGCGCCAGGTCTTGGCGCTGGGCGGGGTGGAAACGGGCGCGACGCCGGCGCCGTCGACGGCGCGGCGCAGATCGTCCAGCAGGGCTTCCTCGACGCCCGGCTCGGTGGGCTCGCCCTCGGCCAGGGCGCGCATGTGGTCGCGCGCGGCCAGCACGGCCGAGATCAGCGCCGGCGAAGCGGCGACCTCGCCCTTGCGCACGCGGTCGAAGGCGGTCTCGCAGTGGTGCGTGAAGGCGGCCAGGGCGTCGAAGCCGAACATCGCGCCCGAGCCCTTCAGCGTGTGCAGGCTGCGGAAGACGGCGTCGATCGTCTCGCGATCGTCCTGCCGCTCGGCCAAGGTCAGGAGATCCAGCTCGACCTGCTCCAGCAGGTCGCGCGCCTCGATCCTGAAGATGGCGACGGGGTCTTGCCCACTCATTTGGCGAGGACCTTCTTGACGACGGTGATCAGCTGGTCGGGGTTGAAGGGCTTGGTCAGCCAGCCCGTCGCGCCCGCCGCCTTGGCCTGGGCCTTGATGTCGGCGTCGGACTCGGTGGTCAGGAAGATGATCGGCACGCCGGCGTGCTTGGGCTTGCCCCGCAGGGTGCGGATCATGGTCAGACCGTCCATCACCGGCATGTTCAGATCGGTGATGATCAGCTGGAAGTCGCCCGCGTCGGCGGCGCTGACGCCGGCCTGGCCGTCCGGAGCCTCGCTCACGGCGTAGCCCTCGCCCGTCAGGGCGATCTTGATGGCCTGTCGCAGACTGGCCGAGTCATCCACCGTCAGAATCGAGGCGCTCATGGGGTCACCGTGTCTTGGAGCCAGAAGGCGGCGCGGTCGGGCGCGCCGAGGAAACCGCCGCGCTCGAGCACGGCGCGCGTCGGGCCCGAGGCCGGCGCGGAGAGGGAAAGGGAACGCCCCCGGCGATCGGCCGACTTGCGCGCCGCTTCCACCAGTTGGACGAGGGTCAGGTCGGCGTCTTCGACGCGCTCCAGATCGATCACAATCGGTAGATCCTGATCGAACGCCGCCAAGATCTTGTCGTGCGCCTCTCCGATAGAGGGGAGCGACAAATCGCCGCACAGCTCAACCCGGAAGTCAACTTCGCGAGAAGTCGCCATATCGCGCTCCAAATTCACCAACTATGTTTTCATCTTGGCGCGATACGCCGAGATACTCGGTCAATTTGTCACACGAATATTTCTTCCGGCGGCCAAACAACTGAGTAAATCCATTAGGCGGCGACGCCGTGAATAATCCCTTAATCGCGAGGGTAAGGCCGCGCGCTCCAGGCGCCGGCGAGGCCACGTCGACGACGCGCCAGCATCCCGCCCTGGGTCGGACGACGAGCGGGCTATCTCGCCGTCACCACCCCGCGGCGGCCGCCTGGATCGACCTAAGGGTTCAATGGCGCGGCGGAAATGGCCAAGATTGATCTCGCGCCGATGGCGCTCGGGAACGCGCGCCGCCTCGGATCACATCGGCGGGCGCCAACCAGCCAAAGGTGGCGAAAGTGTGGCGTTTTGACGCAGGGCCCAAATCCCTGTCATCGAACGCCCTTGGCGAACAGCGGGTTCGGCGCGAGGATGTCGCGGGGGCGTCGTTGGAGCAGGAAATGATGCGTTTTCTCTTACCGGCCCTGCTGGCCGCCCTCGCGATGTCTTCCACCGCCCACGCGGCGGACGCGGCCAAGCGCTCATGCTTTCGCAACGCCGATGTCGACGGCTTCCAGGCCATCGACAGCGATACGGTCAATGTCACGGTCGGCGTGCATGACGTCTATCAGCTGAAGCTGTTCTCGCCCTCGCCCGACATCGACTGGACCCAGCGGATCGGGCTGGAATCGCGCGGCGGCTCCTGGATCTGCTCGGGACTGGACGCCGTCGTGATCGTTCCGGGCCCCATGGGCGTGCAACGCTATCAGGTCAGCGACATCCGCAAGCTGTCCCCCGAGGAGGCCAAGGCCTCGAGCAAGAAGCCGCGTTAGAGATTAGGCTTGGCGCGGCCGGGCGGCCTCGACCCGAAGGACCAGGGCCTTGAGGATTTCCGAGGCCCGCCCCGCCTTCGACGGCGGGCTGGCGTCGAGATCCGGGCGCGGCTTCAGCGGCGCCGAGGGCGCCCCGGCGGTCTTCTGGGCCGT
>NZ_SZWJ01000071.1:0-21274 GCF_012184455.1 Caulobacter sp. SSI4214
GGCGCGACGGCCGGCCCGAGCGCGGCCGCGCCGATGTTCGTGATCGCTCCTGACGCGCCTCGCATCATTCGCGCCGAGCTGGACGAGGCCTTCGTCGGTCGCGTCGCCCCCGGCGCGACCGCCTGGGTCACGGACGCCAGCGGCGAGGGCGCCAGCTATAAGGCCCGGGTGCTGCGCGTGTCTCCAGCGTTCGAGTCCGCCTCGCTGGACGATCAGCCCGGCGCGCGCGCCGATTCCCGCGTGCTGCGCATGGTGCTGGCCTTCGACCAACCGAACGGCCTGCGTCTGGGTCAACGGGTGCTGGCGAGGATCGGCCAGTGATCACCGCCGCCGTTCTGGCTCTGGCCCTGAGTGGCGCGCCCGACACGTCTCGAGCGCCGGCCCCGCCGCCCGTCGCCGCGCTGACGCCCGCCTGGTGGCCCCAGCTAGACGATCCGGTTCTGCGCGATCTTCTGACGCGCGCTTCGCAAGGTTCGCTGGACCTCAAGATCGCCGTGGCGCGTCTCGAAAGGGCTGGCGCCGATGTCGATCTGGCCCGCGCGGGTCAGCGTCCGCACGCGACGGTCGGCGCCGACGCGGCCATCGGCGCGGCCAACTTCTCCTCGGTCCATAAAGGCGCGGGCGTTCCCGCCTCGGTGGGTTACGAGGTCGACCTGTTTGGCCGGCTTAAGGCGTCGCTCGCCGCGGCTCGCTCCGATCAGGCCGCCGCTCAGGCCGATGTCGAGGTCGCTCGCCAATTGGTGATGGCCGAGACCGCCAAGGCCTATGTCGATCTGCGCGAAGCTCAGGCCAAGCGCGCGGCGACCGAGGGCGCCTTGGCCGCGGCGCGGCGGAACGAAGAGCTGATCTCAAAACGTCGCGCGGAAGGCGACGCCTTGGGCGACGATGTTCAGGCCGCGCATCGCGACGCCCGCGCCGCCCTGGTCGAGTCGGACACGGCGCGACGCGGCGTCGAGAGCGCTTGCATTCGCCTCGGCCAACTGCTGGGCCAAGACGGACCGATCGACGAGCCCGCCTTCGGCGGCGCTATTTTGACGACCCCCGCCCTGGAAGGCCTGCCCTCGGAAGCGGTTCTGGGCCGTCCCGACATCCAGGCCGCGCAGGCGCGACTGCAAGCCGCCGACGCGCGGCGCGCCGAGGCCGTGGCCGCCACGCGTCCCCGGTTCACCCTGACGGGCAGCCTGGGGGGCGGGGAGCCGGACCTGTTCTATCTGCTGGACGTGCGGGCCCTGGCCTGGTCGGTTGTCGGCGGGCTTACGCACGAGCTCTACGACGGCGGCGCGGGCAAGGCGCGGAAACGCGGCGCGACCGCCGACGCCACCTTGGCTGAACTGGCCTATCGCAAGGCTGTCGGCGACGCCTGGGCGCAAGCGCGCCTGGCGCTGGGCGCGCTGGACCAGGCGACGATCGCCGAATCCCTGGCGCGCGAGACCTTGGCCCAGGCCGAGCGAACAAGAGCGCTGGGCCAAACGCGCCATGGCGAGGGCGAGATTGACGGCGCGGCCCTGACGCGCCTGGACGCCGCCGTCTCCGCCGCGCGCGCGGCCCTCGCCGACGCCTCGGCGGCTCGCGCTCGGGCCTATCTGGATCTCATCCTGGCCGCGGGCGGCCGCGCATGAGCGAGGTCTCGCTGAGCGTCGAGGGTGTGCGCAAGAGCTATGGCGAAGGCCATCTGCGCATCGACGCTCTGTTGCCCACGACGCTGAGTCTGCGTCCTGGCGAGTTGGCGATGATCACCGGTCCGTCCGGTTCGGGAAAGTCGACCCTATTGGCTATTCTCTCCGGCTTGCTGACGCCGGATGAGGGCGTCGTCATGGCCCTGGGTCAACATCTGGAGTCGCTCAGTCCGAACCAGCGCGATCGTTTTCGCTTGGCCAACGCCGGGTTCATCTTCCAGGGCTTCCACCTGTTGCCGGCCATGACCGCCAGCCAGCAGGTCGAGATCGTGCTGCGCCAGCAGGGCGTCGGCGCGGCCGAGGCCCGGAGCCGCGCGGCGGCGGCCCTTGACGCCGTGGGTCTGTCGCGCCGCCTGCGTAATCTGCCCGGCGAGATGTCCGGCGGCGAGAAGCAGCGCGTGGCGATCGCCCGGGCCCTGGCCAAGCGTCCCACCTTGATCTTCGCCGACGAACCGACCTCGGCCCTGGACTCCGAGAACGGCCGTCAGGTCGCCAAGCTGCTGCGCGAGGAAGCGCACGCCAGCGGCGCGACGGTGGTGTGCGTGACCCACGATCCGCGATTGGCCGATCTGGCCGACCGTGTCCTGCGCATGGAAGACGGCCGACTGTCCTGACGCGACACGGGAAGCCGTGCGTCCCAGCGGCGCCCGGCTCTACCGCACGTGTTTACATCGGAGACCATCGGCCGTAACACGCCCTCGGCGTTCAGGCGCTGGACTGCCCAGGAGTCGGCGCGTTGACGGCGCCTTAGAACCATGCGGATTGGGTTTCTTTTCAATCACGACCAGATCCATCAGGTGGCGCATAGCCTGCCCATCGCCATGGCCTTGGCCGACGCTCATCCTGATCTCGACATCGTCGTGGCGACCACCAACGCTCGCCTGAGCGCCGAGGTCCGCCGCATCGCCGGCCCCGCGATCGGCCGGCGGATCAAGGCGGTCGAGCTGGGCCTGACCAAGTCGGGCTCTCGGCTGATGGCCGCGACGCTGGAATCCGTTCTGCCCGCCGTCAAGCTGCTGATCTATGGCGACAATCTCGATTTCTTCCGGTCACTAGACATTCTGGTCGTGGCCGAGAAGACCTCGCTGATCCTCAAGACGCGCTATGGTCTCAACGATCTGAGGATCGTCCACACCCGCCACGGCGCGGGCGATCGCGCCATCGGTTTCGACAAGGCCAGCGCCGGCTTCGATCACGTGCTGGTCTCCGGACCGAAGATCCGTGAGCGGCTGATCGCCGAGGCGGGCGTGGCTCCAGAGAGCATCACGATCGTTGGCTATCCGAAGTTCGATCTGGCGCCGCCCCGGCCCGCCATGCCGATGCTGGATGAGAGCCGGCCGGTGGTCCTCTACAACCCCCATCCGTCGCCGCATCTGTCGTCTTGGTACGAGATCGGCCGTTCGGTGCTGGACTGGTTCGTCGCGCACGAGGAATACCAGCTGATCTTCGCGCCGCATGTTATGCTGTTCGAGCGGCCCTATGTGCTGACCATCGACAAGCTGCGTGTCGACCGGGCCGGGCGGATCGACGAACGGTTCCTGCGCGCCCCCAACATCCATATCGACCTGGGCAGTCGCGCCTCGACGACCATGACCTATACCCAGAGGGCGGACATCTATCTGGGCGATGTCAGCAGCCAGATCTACGAGTTCCTGCTGCATCCAAGACCCTGCGTGTTCCTCAATCCGCATCGCTTCGACTGGGTCGGAGACGCCAATTTCGAACACTGGCGGGCCGGACCGGTCATTGAAGGCGTCGACCAGCTGGGCGCGACCCTGGAACAGGCCCGACGCGACCAGGACTCCGTCTGGCGCCCCGTCCAACAAGAGCTGTTCGCGCGAAGCTTCGATCTGACCGCGGAGCCCTCGGCCCGCCGGGCGGCGCGCGCCATTGCTCGGTTCGCCGGCGTGAACGCGCTTGAGGGTGTCGCCTCGGGAGCCGCGGTCTCCCCGAACATCGACGCCTGACGCGGAGCGGGGAGGTCGTATGCGCATCGCCTATGTCATCAACTCCCTGGAAGGCGGCGGCGCGGCCGCGCCGGTGCCGGCGGTCGCGCGCGTCCTGATCGAACAGGGGGCCGAGGTCGAGATCTTCGCCCTGACCCGACGGGATGGCCGAGGGCTGGCGGCGATGGAGGCGGCGGGCCTCACCGTCCATGTCCGCCCTGGGGCGGAGCGCGACCACCTCGACGCCTTCCGCTGGCTGAACCGGATGATCGCGGAGCGCCGGCCAGACCTGATCTGGACCTCGCTGACCCGCGCCACGCTGCTGGGCCAACTGGTGGGCTTGCGCCGCCGTCTGCCCGTGATCAGCTGGCAGCATGCGGCCTACCTGAAGCCGGCCAATCTGTTCCTGTTGCGCGCGACACGAGGCCTGTCGCGTCTCTGGATCGGCGACTCCAACAACACCACGCGACTGACCGCCCACCGCCTGCGCGTTCCGCCGGACCGCCTGACCACGTGGCCACTGTTCGCGGCCCGCGCCGACGCGCCCACGGCCGCGCCCTGGCGCGCCGGACAGACGGTCGAGTTGGGCAGTCTCGGGCGGCTGCACCCGGTCAAGGGTTACGACGTGCTGATCGACGCGCTCGCGATCCTGAAGGCCGAGGGGTTCCAGCCGGCCGCGCCGTTCCGCGTGCGTATCGCCGGCGACGGCGCTGAGCGGGAGGCGCTGGAGCGGCGCTTGACGGACAAGGGCGTCGACACCGTCCAACTGATCGGTTTTCAGGCCGATCCGGCCGGGTTCCTGACCGGCCTGCATCTCTATCTGCAGCCCTCGCGCTCCGAAGGTCTGTGCATCGCCGCCCACGAGGCGATGCAGGCTCAGCTCCCCACGATTGTCTCGGCGGTCGGCGAGTTGCCCTACAGCGTTCTCGACCGGCGCACCGGCATGGTGGTTCCGCCGAACGATCCCGAGGCCCTGGCGGCGGCTCTGCGCGGGCTGCTGGCCCATCCCGAGGCGCTGGAACCGATGGGCCGCGCGGCGCGAGACCATGTCCTGGCCCATTTCGGCGCCGAGGCCTTCGCCCGCGCGGGCGCGGCGATCTACGCTCGCCTCCCAGGCCCGCTCACCTAGCGCGCCGCTCAGATAGGGTGAAAAGTGGCCTGACCATTCCAATCAAATTGACAGACCACTTTCGATTGCCCATGGATGGCTAGCGCCGCAAGCGCGCCCGACCGCCTCGCGGCCCAGGAAGATCCCGCTGTCGCGTCCAGCCAGAGCGGATCGCCAAGGCCGCCTTTGGCGTCGGTTAGAACAGGCGGGGAGACGGAATATTGACCTGGCGCTCGGCGCGACTGCGTATTCTCCTGCTGGTGATCGTCGGCACGATCATCAACTACATCGCGCGTAACGCTCTCGGCGTTCTGGCCCCGCAGCTGAAGCACGACCTGGCGATCACGACGCAGCAATACAGCTACATCGTCGGAGCGTTTCAGGTCGCTTATACGGTCATGCAGCCCATAGCCGGCCTGTTGATCGACCGGATTGGCCTGACAGCGGGCTTCGCGCTGTTCGCCCTGGCCTGGAGCCTGGCCAACATGGCCCATGGCGCGGCGAGGGGCTGGTTTTCCCTGGCGGCGTTTCGCGGTCTCCTGGGCATGGCCGAGGCCGCCGCCGTCCCGGCCGGCATGAAATCGATCGGCGAGTGGTTTCCCGACCGCGAGCGTTCCGTCGCCGTGGGCTGGTTCAACGCGGGCACCTCTCTGGGGGCGGTGATCGCCCCCATCTTGGTGGCCTTGGTGGCCAAGACCTGGGGCTGGCAATCGGCCTTCGTCGTGACCGGGGCGATCGGTGTCGTCTTCGCCGCCGTCTGGTTCCGCCTTTACCGCTCGCCCAGCAAGGCGGGGTATGTCTCGACGGGAGAATTGGCCGAGATCCAGGCCGGCCAGCGTCCGGTGCCCGCCAGCGCCACGACCCTGCGGGCGATCGTCGCCACCCCCCGTTTCTGGGCGATCGCCGTGCCGCGGTTCCTGGCCGAGCCCGCCTGGCAGACCTTCTCGTTCTGGATCCCGCTGTACCTGGCCAAGGAGCGGGGCATGGACCTGGCCCATATCGCCCTGTTCGCGTGGATGCCGTTCCTGGCGGCCGACGCGGGCGGCATTCTGGGCGGCTACCTGGCGCCGCTGCTGCAACGCTGGCGTGGCCTCAGCCTGGAAGGATCGCGCATCGCCGGCGTCGCCCTGGGCGCGGTGCTGATGATCGCGCCGGGCTTCGTCGGACTGGTCGGCCATCCGATGGCGGCCATCGCCCTCTTGGCCATAGGCGGCTTCGCGCACCAGGTGATTTCGGTCCTGATCAACACCCTGTCGGCCGACGTCTTCCCCAAGGGCGACATCGCCAAGGCCAACGGCCTGGTCGGCATGGCCGGCTGGACCGGGGGCCTCCTGTTCTCCCTGGCGATCGGCCAGCTGGCGGACCGGATCGGCTTCGCGCCGCTGTTCGCCTGCCTGGGCGTCTTTGATCTTATCGGCGCGCTGTGGCTGCTGGCCATGCGTCGCCATCTCATCGTGCGAGAGGCGTGATCATGCGCAAAGCCAGTCTGGCCCATCCGCCCCGGTTCGCGCTTGCCGAGCGCGCCGGCCCGCGCGTGACCTTGCGCGCCGACACCGGCGCGATCGCCCACGTCTTCGTGCTCGAAGAGGATGTGATCCGCGTCCTGCTTCTGGCGGGCGGGCGCGTGACGTCTCCGCCCAGCTGGGCCGTCGCGCCGGGCCAAGACGATATCGCCGAGCCGGGCCGAGATCGGATGGACATATCGGGGTTCGCCGCGCCGGCCTTCACCGTGGGGGAGGGCGAGGGGAGGCTGGTTCTAACCACGACGCGTCTGCGCCTTGAGATTACGCTGGACGGCTTCTTCTGCCGCTGGTCGCAGCCCGGTCGCGACGGCTGGCGCGTCATCGCCGAGGACCGCCCGACCCAGGCCTATAACTTCGGTTGGTGGGACGGCGGCGTCTATCACTATGTCAACCGCCAGCCTGGCGAGCGCTACTACGGCCTGGGCGAACGGGCCGGCGCCATGGACCGGGCCGGACGCCGGTTCCGCCTGACCAATCTGGACCCGATGGGCTACGACGCCTCGAGCGACGACCCGCTGTACAAGTCGATCCCCTATGTTCTCGTCGTCGACGCCGAGGGCATGGCGCACGGCGTGTTTTACGACACGACGGCCGATCCGGTGTTCGATTTCGGCCACGAGCACGACAACTATCACCCCCGCTACCGCTATATGCGCGCCGACAGCGGCGATCTCGACTACTACATGATCGCCGGGCCCGACGCCCTGGAGGTCACGCGGCGTTACACTTGGCTGACGGGACGGCCGGCGCTGATGCCGCGCTGGGCGGTCGGCTATTCCGGCTCGACCATGACCTACACGGACGCGCCGAACGCCCAGGAGCGGATGGGAGAGTTCATCGCCGGCGTTCGCCGCCACGATATCCCGTGCGAGTCCTTCCACCTGTCGTCGGGCTACACCTCGATCGGCGACAAGCGTTATGTTTTCCATTGGAACCGCGACAAGTTCCCGGACGTCGGCGGCTTCGTTCGCGACTATGCCGAGGCCGGCGTGCAGCTGGTTCCGAACATCAAGCCCGCCCTGCTGGTCAGCCACCCGCTCTACGCCGATCTGGCGGCGAAGGGGTGGTTCGTCGGTGACGCGGACGGCGATCCGATCATCTGCCAGTTCTGGGACGAGGTTGGCAGCTATATCGACTTCACGAACCCGGACGCCGCGGCCTGGTGGCGCGCGCGGGTCACGGAGCAATTGCTGGCCCACGGCATCCGCTCCACCTGGAACGACAATAACGAGTACGAGATCTGGGATGCGCGCGCCCGCATCGCCGGCTTTGGCGAGGGGCGTCCGGCGGCCGGCGAGCGCCCTGTGCAAACGCTCTTGATGATGCGCGCCAGCCGCGCCGCGCAGATCGCCTACCGCCCCGGCGAGCGGCCTTACGTCGTGACTCGCAGCGGCATGGCCGGAATGCAGCGTTACGCCCAGACCTGGTCGGGCGACAACTACACCGCCTGGAAGACGCTGCGCTTCAATCAGAAGATGGGGCTGGGCATGGCGCTGTCCGGCGTCTCCAACACCGGGCACGACATCGGCGGGTTCGCCGGTCCGGCGCCCGGTCCCGAGCTGCTGCTGCGCTGGGTTCAGGCCGGGATCGTCATGCCCCGCTTCTCGATCCACAGCTGGAACAGCGACCGCACCGTCAACGAGCCTTGGATGTATCCCGAGGCCACGCCCGACATCGTCGACATGATGCGGTTGCGGCGTGCGCTACAGCCGCTGCTGCACGACCTGCTCTGGCGCCATCACGCCGATTATCAGCCGGTGACCCGGCCGCTGTGGCTGGACTTCCCGGAAGATCCTCGGACCTGGGAGGACGGCGACGCCTATATGCTCGGCCCAGACCTGCTGGTCGCGCCCGCGCTGGACGAAGGCGTCCAGAGCGTGCGCGCCTATCTGCCGGCGGGGGCGGCGTGGCGCGACCTACGCGATGACGTCCGCCATGCGGGCGGCGCCGAATACGATCTGGCCGCGCCGCCGCGCGGGCTGCCCCCGATTCTGGCCCGCGAAGGCTCGGGGGTGTTTGTCGACCTTGCCCCCTCGGGCTTCGCCGCCGCCGAGCCCCAGCCGGGCGTTCTCCTGTATCCGCCTCAGGCGGGGACCATGACGTGGAGCGGCTTTGACGAGCGTGAGTCCGCGCCGCGCGACCCCGCCGTGGCGCAGGGCTGGACCCTGAAGGTCGAGGCCGACGTCGGGTCTCTGGCGATCGAGGCCGGATGGACGGGATCGACACCGCCCCCGGCCAACGCCCTGCGGATCCTTCTGCCTCGCGACGAGACCCGCCGGGTCGCGCTGAACGGCGCGCCCGCGACCGTCGCGCGGACCGAGGCCCTAGGCGTCGAGCGCTTGAGCTTGACCTGGGCGGTCTAAAGAAAGCGGCCGGCGCGGACGTTCGCGTCGGCCGCCGGCGCTCTGGGATAGAACCGCGCCCGATCAGGGCGTGAACTTCATGGCCTTCAGCCACAGCGCGTACTGGTCGAACCAGGCGTCGCTGGTCACGCCATGGGGCTGCGAGGCGAAGCCGTGGCCGCCCGCGCTATAAAGGTGCAGTTCCACCGAAGCGCCCGACAGGCGCCAGTTGTGGATCAGGCTGAGATCCTGTGACTGGAAGAAGCGGTCGTCGGCGGCGAGCGCGGCGAACAGCGGTGGCGCGTGCGGCGGGACATCAGCCGACTGAGTCGGGCCGTAGATCATGCCGGCGAAATCCGGCCGCGCGTCCGACAGGTTGGCTTGCAACACCCCCAGCACCGTCATGGCGCCGGCCGAGAAGCCCAGGACGCCGATCCGCTTGGGATCCACATGCCACTCGCTCGCCCGCGCGCGGACCATGCGGATCGCGGACTCGGCGTCGGCGATGGCGTAGGGGGCCTGGCGGGCCCGGGCGTCCGCGCCTTCGCCGCGCTGGAACGTGCCGCTGATCGCGTCCTTGAAGCCCTCGAAACTGTCGGGCAGGGGCTGGGTGCGATATTTCAGGATGAAGACCCGCACGCCCAGGGGGGCGAGCCGCTTGGCCACGTCGTAGCCTTCGTTGTCCATGGCCAGGAACTGAAAGCCGCCGCCGGGGATCAGGATCACCGCCGGCCCGTCCTTGTCGCCCGAGAGGCTGGCGGGCATCGGCGTCAGCGACGGGCGCGAGACGTTATAGAGCAGTCGCTGGGTCGGATCCTGCTGAGCCCAGGCCTCGTGGGCCGGGCTAGCCTGCTCGGCGGCCACGGGGAGGGCGACCGAGGGCGGCTCCTTCTGAGGGGGCAGGGGCAGTACGCCCTTGACCCAATCGCCGGGCGCCGCGCTGGCGGTCAAGTTGAGCAGGCAGGTCGCCGCCCCGGCCAGCAGACCAACAAGGCGGCGGGTGGACGGGTTGCGCATCGCGGACCTTCCTCGGGTTGTCGTCGATCGTCAAAAAAAGAGGGAGCGGCTCTTGTCCGCTCCCCCTCGCAGGCTTGGTTCTAGAGGGAACTAGAACTTCGTCTCGACCTTGAGGCCGAAATAGCGATCGCTGTCGCGCGACAGCACTTGGGTCGTCAGGTGCACGCCGTAGGAGCCAAAGCCGTCGCCGATGCCGCTGACGAAGTGCTCGTTGAACAGGTTGTTGACGAACAGGGTCGCCTTGATATCGCCCTTCTCGACCGAGGCCGAGGCGTTGAGCACGCCATAGCCCTTCTGTTCCGCCAGCGGATTGCCCAGCAGGTCGAAATTGACCTTGCTCTGGTGCTGGTAGGTCAGGCCGAGGACGCCCTTCATGTCGCCGCCCAGATCATGCTCGAGCGACGCGCCGAGGTTGAATTTCAACTTCGGGCTATTGGGCAGCTGGGTGTTGGAGCGGTCCTGAACATTGCCGAGGCCCGGCGGATTGGTCGACGGCGCGCAGCCCACGCCCGTCTGGGCCTGGCCCGGATAGCAGGCGGCGTTCGGGAACGACAGCACCTGGGCGTCGGTATAGGCCACCGACGCGTCCAGACGCAGCCAGTCGACCGGCTTGGCCTGGGCCTCGACCTCGACGCCCTTGGTGCGCAGCTTGCCGACGTTGTTCAGCTTCTGCTGCAGGGCGCCGTTGATGTACTGCGACGACTGGGCCTGGAAGTTATTGTAGTTGGTCAGGAACGCCGCGACGTTCAGCTGGACGCGGTTGTCGAAGAACCGGCTCTTGATGCCGCCTTCATACGACGTCGATTTCTCGGGCTGCACCGGGTTTTGCGTGCGCAGCGGCGTGTAGCCCGATGAGATGTCGTAGGCGAATCCCTTGTAGCCGGTGGCCACGCTGACATAGCCGGTCACACGGGGCGCCAGTTCCTGGTTCACAGACAGCTTCCAGGTGGCGACCGTGTCGGTATTCGTGCCCGCGCACAGCTGGCTGCCCGCGCCGCAGGTGCCGATGCTGGTCGGCGACGTGTAGACCGTAGCGGTGGATAGCAGATTGACGAAGCTGTCCTGGATCCGCTCGTTGTTGATACGAACCGCGCCGCTGACCGTGGTGTTAGTCGGGAACTTGTAGTCGACGCCAGCGAAGGCCGCCAAGCTCCGCGTGCTCTGCCAGCCGGTCCAATTGGCGAGGAGCAGGGCCGGGCCGCGTTGGAAGGCGCGCGTGGTCTTGGAGTCGGCGTAGAAGGCCCCGACCACATAGGACAGCGGGCCTTCGGTCTTCGAGGTCAGGCGGACTTCCTGGGTGAACGAGGTGGCGTGGTAGGGGCCCGAGTTGCTGACCCCGACGCCCGGCGCGATCGGATTGGTGACATTGGGCGCCGCGCCGTTGACGGCAAGGTCGGTCCCGTCGACGTCGGCCGAGAAATTGTATTTCCAATCCTGATAGGACGTGACCGAGATCAGGTTGGCGAAGCCCAGGTCGTAGCTCAGCTTGCCGCTGAAGCTGGCCTGCTTGTTATCGGTGAAGCCATCGTCGTCGACGTGGGTGCGGCGGTTGTTGGGACCCGGCGTGATACCGGCAAGGGCGGGCAAGATCGGCACGCCGTTATATTTCGGGATCACCGGCGTCGTCGCGCCGGCCGGAATGTAGTTGAGATCGATGTAGCGCAGCGTGGCGGCGGTGCCGTCCGACTTGGACCGGGCATAGGAGCCGCTGAGCGACAGCACCAGCTTGTCGGTCAGTTCGCTGCGCAGCTTGCCGTGCACGCCATACGAGGTGTTGTCGTTCAGACGGTGGCCGTTCGACAGGTTTCGGACATTGCCGTCATAGTGACCGTAATAGGCGCTGACGCGGTAGCCGGTGGAGTCCGAGATCGGACCCGAGAGCGCGCCGTCGACCTTGTAGGCGTGATCCGTCGTCACCGTGGCTGAGGCGCGGCCTTCCAGGCGAGGGGAGGGATCGCGGGTGACGATGTTGATCGCGCCGGCGCTGGCGTTCTTGCCGAACAACGTGCCCTGCGGCCCGCGCAGAACCTCGATGCGCTCGACATCGGCCAGATTGTCGAAGGCCTGAGCCTGTTGCACCACCGGCACGTCGTCGATGATCACCGCCACCGACGGCTCGACGCCGATCGAGAAGGCGTAGGTGCCGATGCCACGCAGGATAATGGCGTTGTTCGGCGAAGCCGTGCTTTGGGTCAGGGTCAGGGACGCGGCGGCGCGCGTCAGATCCCCGAATTCGTTGATGCGCTGGTTCTGGATGGTCTCGCCGGTGATGGCGGTGACGGCCACGGGAACGCTCTGCAGATTGGCGGAACGCTTGGTGGCGGTGACGACGATCTCGGCCAGGCCGGTGCTTTCACTTTTTTCCTGGGCCGAGGCCAGGCACGGCGCGGCCAGAACGGTGGCGGCCGCGCTCGCGAGCAGGATCGACTTTCGCATGGTGATATCCCTCCCTTAGTCGTTTTTGCTTTTTGGTATTTTTCGTCTTCGCTAAGCCCCCAGGACATATTGGTCAAGCCACTTAGGTAAGTGGTCGAACAATTTTGTGGTCCGGGTGGCATTGGGCCGGACTCTAAATCCACGTCCGCAACTAGAACGCGCGGCATTTTATCGCATGGGGCGGTCGGCGGTCGGTCAGCACGTGTCTCTAGCGGCTGTCCACGCTGCGGCCGACCCTCCGAAGGATTTAGTGGAAGTTATACAACTATCGTCTAAGATATATTATCAGAAATAATTACCATATCGCGCCAAGCCCTATCAGCCTGGACCTACGGATCGTCGCCCACGAAGCGATAGCCAACGCCGGGTTCGGTCACCAGCATCGTCGGCGCGGATGGATCGGCTTCGAGCTTTTGACGAAGCTGGCCGATGAAGACTCGCAGATATTGCGTGTCGTCGGCGTGGGCCGGCCCCCAGACCGCCGTCAGCAGATCCTTGTGCGTCAGAACCTTGCCATGGCCCAGGGCTAGCCGGGTCAGAACTTCGTATTCACGGGGCGAAAGTTTCACGAAGGCGCCGGCTCTGGTGACGCGGCGCATTTCCAGATCTATCTCGACGTCACCAGCCCGGATCGGTCCTCGTGGCGTGGGGCTTTTACCGGACTGACGGAGCGCGGCGCGAAGACGCGCCAGTAACTCGCCGACTCCAAACGGTTTTTCGACATAGTCGTTGGCGCCGCGATCCAGGGCCTCGATCTTCTCGACCTCGCGATCCCTGGCCGACAGGATCAGGATCGGGCCATCATAGAACGCCCGGGCCTTTTCAAGCACCGTCTTGCCGTCCATGTCCGGCAGGCCCAGATCCAGGACCACGGCGTCGGGCGACCACAGGGCTACGCCTCGAAGGCCTTCCTGGCCGCTGTCGGCGCGCAAAGGCTCGTAGCCGGCGGCGTCGAGCGCGGGGCCGAGGAAGCGATGGATCTGCGGCTCGTCGTCGATGACGAGGATGCGCTGGCGCACGGCGGTCATGGATGCTTCATAGCAGATGATGCGACGTGGCGATGGTCTTGGGCAGACTGATCAGCATCCGCGTGCCGCGTCCATTGTGGATCGGGCTGGCGGCCGCGATGCGACCGCCCATGGCGTCGACGAACCCCTTGGCGATGGCAAGCCCAAGTCCCGCGCCCTGACTGCGGTCGCTGGGTTCCTCGAGGCGGCGGAACTTGTCGAAGATCCGCTCCAATTCGGCGGCCGGAACGCCCCTGCCCTCGTCCTCGACGCTGATCACCACATTGGCGCGATCCTCGTAGACGGCCAGCTCGATCCGGCTGCCGGGATCGCTGTAGGTCACGGCATTTTCTAGAATGTTGACAACCACTTGTTCCAGAAGGCTCGCATCGGCCTGGACCAGGGTCAGGCTGGGCGGATAGTCGCGAGCCAGCACCCGGCCGCCTAACCGACGGCTCACGCGCTCGGCGGCGGCGTTGAGGACGTCCCGCACGTCGGTCCAGTCGGTACGCAAACGCAGAGCGCCGCCTTCCAGACGGGTCATGTCCAGCAGGTTGGCGACGTAACGACTGAGGCGCTCGGCCTCCTCGCGGATGCTGAGCAGCAGGTCTTCGCGCACCGCCTTTTTCATCTTGTCGCCGTACTCCAGCAACGTGCTGGAGGCGCCCATGACGGTGGAGAGCGGCGTGCGCAGGTCATGGCTGACCGAGTTCATCAGGGCCGACCGGAAGCGGTCGGCGCGGCGCAGGGTTTCGGTCTCGACGGCTTCCGAGGCCAACTGCGAACGCTCCAGCGCCACCGCGCCCTGTTCCAGCAGGGCCAGGACCAGGCGTTCCAGATCCGAACCGGGCGGCGCGGCGCCCGCCTCTATTCCGGCGACCCCCGCGCGAGCGCGGACCCCCTCCAGCGGCCAGAAGGTCCAGCGGGCCTGAGGCAAGGTGCCCGTGCCGAATCCGGCCGCCTCCCCTTTCTCCCAGGCCCAGCGCGCGGCGGCCATCTGGGCGGCGTCCAGAGGCTCCAGGCTGGGCGCGCCGGCGATGGGAGCCAGTTCTTCCCCCTCGGGCAGCAGCACGGTCGCCCTCCCGCCCGCGGCGGCCGAAACCTGCTCGGCCAGGGCGCGCGCGACGGCGTCGCGTCCAGTGGCGGCCGACAGGGTGCGGCTGGCCGCCAAAAGGGTCGTGACGGCGGCGGCGCGGCGCTGCGAGCCCAGGGCCTGATCCCGCACGCGCCCCGCCAAGCCGCCCGAGGCCAGAGCCACGGCCCAGAAGACGATCAAGGTGATGAAGTCGGTCGGCGAGCCAATCTGGAAACTGTAGCGCGGCGCCAGGAACAGATAGTTGTAGACCAGAAAGGCCGCCGTGGCCGCCGCCAGGGCGGGTCTCAGCCCGTAGAGAACGCCGGCGGCCAACACACCGGCCAGATAGATCATGCCAAGGTCGGCGTGGTCGAACGCCAGGTCCAGCCCCCAGGCCGCCAGGGTGGCCGCGCCAACGAACAACGCGCCGACGGCGTAGCCCTGCCAGGGACCCAGGCCGAGCTTCCTGGCGCGCTTGGGCGGCGTCTCGTGCGCGGCCTCGGTGACCACGTGCACCGCCACGCCGCGCGCCTCGCGCAATAGCGCCGTGGCCAAGGAGCGCCCGAGGATCTCGCGCCAGCGGCTCTCGATCGACTTGCCGATAACGATTTGTGTGACGTTGCCGCGCCGGGCATAGGCCATCACCGTGCCGACGATGTCTTCACCGGTCAGGGCCACCGTGGCGCCGCCCAACTGCTCCGCCAGCCGATAGGCTTCGCGCAGCCGCGCCGCGCCGCCCTCCCCGGCCGCCGGGCGATCGGTGCGCTCGACGTGGGCGACGATCCACGGCGCGTCCATCATCATGTCCGAAAGCCGTCGTCCGGCGCGGACCAGAGACCCCGCCATGGCGTCGCCGCTGACCAGCACCAGAATCCGTTCGCCCGCCGCCCAGGGCCCTTCGACGCCCTTTTCCCGCATGGCCGCGACCAGCTGATCGTCGACCGTCTGAGCCGCCCGGCGCAGGGCCAGTTCGCGCAGCGCCGTCAGGTTCTCGACCTTGAAGAAGTTCTCCGACGCCAGTCGCGCGGTTTCCGGCACATAGACCTTGCCGGCCGCCATCCGCTCGCGCAGCTCCTCCGGCGTGATGTCGACCAGCTCGATGGCGTCGGCGCGCGACAGGGCGCTGTCGGGCACGGTTTCGCGTTGGCGAACCCCGGTGATGCGCTGAATGACATCGACCAGGCTTTCCAGATGCTGGACGTTCAGCGTGGTCCAGACATCGACGCCGGCGTCCAGCAGCTCCTCGACGTCCTGCCAGCGCTTAGGGTGACGCGAGCCGATGGCGTTCGAGTGGGCGTATTCGTCGACAAGGAGGATCTTGGGCGCGCGCTCCAGGGCCGCGTCGATATCGAACTCCATCTGGATTCGGCCGCGATGCTCGATCGGCTTGCGCGGCAGGATGTCCATGCCGCGCAGCAGGCTTTCCGTCTCGCGCCGGCCGTGGGTCTCCACCACGCCGATCAAGACGTCCTGTCCTTCGGCCTTTCGGCGACGGGCGGCGCGCAGCATCTCATAGGTCTTGCCCACGCCCGGGGCCATCCCCAGAAACACCTTGAGGCGCCCTCGCCGCGCCCTATTGGCCGCGGCGAGGAGCGCCTCTGGATCGGGACGTTTCGGTTCGTCGACCGGCACTAACCGCCCTTGCCGTTGTTCATGGGAAAGCGAGCGTCGATCGCTCGATTAAGCGCTAGCACATTGACGCGCGGCTGGCCGATAAACCCGAGAAGAGGCTTGGCGACCGCGGCGTCGATCAGGGACAGAACCTCGGCCTCGGGCGCGTTGCGGGCCTTGGCCACGCGCGGCGCCTGGAAACGGGCGTTCGCCGGCGAGATGTCCGGGTCCAGGCCCGATCCCGAGGTGGTCACCGCGTCGGCCGGGATCGTCGCGCCGGGGTTCTCCTTGCGAAGGCCGGCGGCGTCGGCCTTCTCGCGAGCGATCAGCTTGTCGTACAGCGGACCCATGTTCGAGCCGCCCGAGGCGGTGGGGTCATAGCCGTTGCCGGCGGCCGAGGGGCGACCGTGGAAGTATTCGGCCTTGGCGAAGGTCTGGCCGATCAGGACCGAACCGACGACCTTGCCGCCCGGGTCGCGGACCAGACTGCCGGCCGCCTGGGCGGGGAACGCCGCCTGGGCGACGCCGGTCACGGCCAGCGGATAGCCCAGGCCCAGCAGGACCGTGAACAGACCCATCGAGACGATGGCGGGACGAAGATGCGAAAGCATGGCTGTCAGCTCCTCTAGAAGGCGGCTTTGAGCGAGGCGACGGCGTGGCTGCGATACGGCTTGCCGAAACCATGCTCATCGGTGTCGTGGTAACGAAGGTCGAGCGACAGCCCGTCATTTATGGCGTAAGCCGCGCCGACATTCCAGGTCGTGTAATCCCCGGAACCCGAATAGGTCTGGCGTCCCAAGGCGCCCGAGACGCTCCACTTGGCGCTGATAGGATACGCGCCGTTGAGCTCGTAATAGACAGCCTCCTTGGCGGGGCCGAAGCTGTCGGGGCTGTAGAACACCGCCCCGCCGATCGAGCCCTTGCCAACAGGCGCCGAGGCGGCGGCCTTGATTTCATAGTTGTCGTAGCCCGCGCCCTTCGGCGCATTGATGTAGCCGTAGCGGATGACGCCCAGATCCAGCGCCACCTTGCCCACGTTCGGCTTGAAGCCCGCGTAGAGATCGAGTTCGGCGTCGGTCTTGTCGCCGAAATCGACGTTCGACGCCCAGGTTCCAGCGTAGAAGTGGCCAGCGGCCAGATCGACCCCGCCCGAGATTTGCGCCTTGTTGTCGGTCTGGCTGACGCCCCGGAAAATATAGTCCGACGCCACGCCAACATTGTAGCTCAGCTTCGGCGCGTCCTGGGCTTGGGCCAAGCCGGCCGCGAACGCCAGAACGCCGGCGGCCACCAGGGGAAACGCGTACTTGATCGTCATGGAAGTCTTGCTTTCAGACAGGAAGGAATTCGGCGGACCAAGCCGCCAGGAGAACGATCCCGATCGCCACGACCCCAAAGATCAGATCCTTGGCGATGGTAGGCGGGACGATCGGGGCGCGCATCAGGCCAGCCCCAGCGCCGAGATCACCAGGTCGATCAGCTTGATGCCGACGAATGGCGCCACGAGGCCGCCCAGCCCGTAGAGGGTCAGGTTGCGCGAGAGCAGCTTGCCGGCGCCGATGGCGCGGTATTTCACGCCCTTGAGCGCCAGCGGGATCAGGGCCACGATGATCAGGGCGTTGAAGATCACGGCCGACAGAATGGCGCTTTGCGGGCTGTGCAGCTTCATGACGTTCAGCGCGGCCAAGGCCGGAAGAGCGCCGACGAACATCGCCGGGATGATGGCGAAGTACTTGGCCACGTCGTTGGCGATCGAGAAGGTCGTCAGAGCGCCGCGGGTGATCAGCATCTGCTTGCCCACCTCGACGATCTCGATGACTTTGGTCGGGTCGCTGTCGAGGTCGACCATGTTGCCGGCCTCGCGCGCGGCCTGGGCCCCGGTCTGCATGGCCACGCCGACGTCGGCTTGAGCGAGGGCCGGCGCGTCGTTGGCGCCGTCGCCGCACATGGCCACCAGGCGGCCCTTGGCCTGTTCGTCGCGCATCAGGCGCAGCTTGTCCTCGGGCGTGGCCTCGGCGAGAAAGTCGTCAACGCCGGCTTCCGAGGCGATCGCCGCGGCGGTCACCGGGTTGTCGCCGGTGATCATCACGGTGCGCAGGCCCATGCGACGCAGATCGGCGAACCGCGCCTTCACCCCGGGCTTCACCACGTCCTTCAGGTGGATGACCCCGACCAGGGCGCCGTCCTCGCTCACGGCCAGCGGCGTGCCGCCCGAGCGGGCGATGCGATCGACGGCGGCGGTGATCTCGACCGGTATGGTCTTGGGGTCCAGGGATAGAGAGCGATAGACCGCGTCGACCGCGCCCTTACGCCAGCTGCGACCACCCGCGTCGAGGCCGGACTGACGGGTCGACGCGCTGAACGGGATCGCCGTGGCACCGTTCGGGCTTTCGACGACCAGGCCCTGGTTGCGGCCCAGCTCGATGATCGAGCGGCCTTCCGGGGTTTCATCGGCCAGGGAGGCCATCAGGGCGGCCTTCAGGGCGATGTCGGGGCGCACGCCCGGAGCCGGGATCACCTCGGTGGCCATGCGGTTGCCGAAGGTGATGGTGCCGGTCTTGTCGAGCAGCAGAGTGTCGACGTCGCCGGCCGCTTCCACGGCGCGGCCCGAGGTGGCCAGGACGTTGACCTTCAGCAAGCGGTCCATGCCGGCGATGCCGACGGCGCTGAGCAGGCCGCCGATGGTCGTCGGGATAAGCGTGATGAACAACGCGCCCAGCACCAGCGGATCGACATTGACCCCCGAGAACTTGCCGAGACCCAAGAGCGTGACGACCGCGATCAGGAAGATCAGGGTCAGGCCGGCCAGCAGCACGGCCAGGGCGATCTCGTTGGGCGTCTTGCGACGGTCGGCGCCCTCGACCATGGCGATCATGCGGTCGAGGAAGGTCGAGCCGGCCTCGGCGGTGACACGGACCTTGATCCAGTCGGAGACGACCGTGGTGCCGCCGGTGACGGCCGAGCGGTCGCCGCCGCTTTCGCGGATGACGGGGGCGCTCTCGCCGGTGATGGCCGCTTCGTTGACGCTGGCCATGCCCTCGATGATCTCGCCGTCGGTGGGGACGACGTCGCCAGCCTCGACCAGGATCACCTCCCCTACTCCCAGCTTGTGGGCGGGAGTCGGGATCCAGGTTCCGGTCTTGTCATCGACCAGCAGCTTGGCCTTGGTGGTGACGCGCGCGGCGCGGAGACTGTCGGCCGCCGCCTTTCCGCGCCCTTCCGCGACGCTTTCGGCAAGGTTAGCGAACAGAACCGTGGCCCAGAGCCACAGCGCCACCTGAATGGCGAAGCCGGCGGCCTGATGGTTGACGATCGCCGCGACCGCCGAGATCGTCGATAGCAGCGCCACGATCCAGGTCGCGAAGATCACCGGATTGCCGGTCAGTTTGCGGGGGTCCAGCTTGATGAAGCTGTCCTTGGCCGCGCGGGCCAGGACCGGCCCGTTGAGGCCGGCCGCCAGGGCGCCCGATTTGGGGCGGCCCTCCCCGGCGTGGGTGTCGATTGAGGTCATGTGAGACGCGCCCTTGGATCAGTGGCCGGCGACGAAGGCGAGCGCTTGGAAGTGCTCGGCGATCGGGCCCAGGGCCAGAGCGGGGAAGAATTGCAGGCCGCCGAGGATCAGGATCACCCCGATCAGGAGACCGACGAAGAGACCGCCGTGGGTCGGCAGGGTGCCAGCCGACGGCGCCAGCTTGGGCTTGGCCGCCAGAGCGCCGGCAATGGCCAGAACGGCCACGATCGGCGGGAACCGGCCCAGCGCCATGGAGACGCCCAGGGTCGCGTCCCACCACGGCGCGTTGGCCGAGAGGCCGGCGAAGGCGGAGCCATTGTTGGCCGTCGCCGAGGTGTAGGCGTAGAGGATTTCCGACAAACCGTGCGGTCCTGAGTGCATCAGCGCCTTCAGCGCCTCGGGCAGAACCGCGGCGATGGCGGCGAAGCCCAGGGTCGAGACCGGGATGGCCAGCACGGCCAGGATCGACAGCTTGACCTCGCGGGCCTCGATCTTCTTGCCCAGATACTCCGGCGTGCGGCCCACCATCAGGCCCGCGACGAAGACGGCCAGGATAGCCATCACCACCATCACGGCGATGCCGGAACCGATGCCGCCGGGCAGGATCTCGCCCAAGTGCATCAGGAACATGGTCATGGCTCCGCCCAGCGGCATCAGGCTGGAGTGCATCCCGTTGACCGAGCCGTTGGAGGCGCCGGTCGTGGCGGCGGCCCAGGCGGCGGTGGCCGGCGCGCCGAAGCGGACCTCCTTGCCCTCCATATTGACCGTGGTCTCGGCGCCCGCGGCCATCTGAGCCGGCGGGACGCGGGTCTCAGTGGCGTAGATCGTCGCGGCGCCCGCGAACAGCAGCACGAAGGCGCTGATCACCAGGGCCCGGATGTCCTTCTTGACCAAGGCCGAGCGGCCGAAGGCGAAGAAGGAGGCCCAGCCGAGAACGTTCAGCGACACGGCCGTGATCAGGTTGGTCAGCGGCGTCGGGTTCTCGAACGGGTGGGCCGAATTGGCGTTGAAGACGCCCCCGCCGTTGATGCCCAGCATCTTGATCGCCTCCTGAGAGGCCACCGCGTAGAGCGGGATCTTCTGGTCGGCGCCCTCCATCGTATGCGCGACAACGCCGGCGGATAGGGTCTGGGGCACGCCCAGGGCGACCAGAACGATAGCGACGACCACGGACAGCGGGACCAGCACGTAGAGGGTCGTGCGGATCAGGTCCGCCCAAAAGTTGCCCAGTCCCTCGCCCCGATTGGCGGTGAAGGCCCGCGCGAGCGCGGCCGCCACGGTCGCGCCGGTGGCGGCGGAAACGAAGTTCTGCACCGTCAGCACGATCATCTGGCTGAGCGTCGACATGGTCGTCTCGCCTGAGTAGCTCTGCCAGTTGGTGTTGGTCACGAAGCTGATGGCCGTGTTGAACGACAGGTGCTCGGACAGTCCGGGGAAGCCCTGCGGGTTCAGCGGCAGCACGCCTTGCAGACGCAGGACGGCGTAGGTGATGGCGAAACCCACCAGGTTGAACGCCAGCAACGCCAGCGCATAGGCGTGCCAGCTTTGGCTCTTCTTGGGATCGACGCCGCAGGCGGCATAGAACACGGCCTCGACGGGCCGCAGAATCGGATCGAGGAAGGTGCGCTCGCCGTTCCAGACGCGCGACATGAAAACACCCAGAGGCCAGCCGATGGCGACGGCCAGGCTCAGGGTCAGGGCGATCTCCGCCCAGCCTTGCCAGTTCATTTGCTAAGGTCCGTCAGAACTTGTCGGGCCGCAGCATCGCCGCGACCATGTAGCCGGCGACGACGATCGCCCCGGCGGCCCACAACAGATTCACGATCATGGTCAGACGCGCCTCAGCGCTATGACGAACGCGCCAAACAGGGCGAACAGGCCGAAGGCCAGCGCCCCATAGATAAGATCAGCCATCCCGGCCTCCTTAGATGTCGGAAACCATGGACCACGTCGGGGCGTAAGGGCTCCATATCGAAGCCCGCCCACCTCATAAAGACGGCATAAAGATCAGAAGGACGCGGCGGA
>NZ_SZWJ01000072.1:0-21204 GCF_012184455.1 Caulobacter sp. SSI4214
CACGCCCAGGGCGTCGAAACGCTCGCCCGGCGCCAGCCGTCCGACCACCGCCCCGCGCGTCGAGGGACTGGCGCGCAGATTGGCGGAGGACGACGCCACATAGGGACCGCCGGCCGCGTCGTAGCTTTGCAGCGCTTGCACGCCCTGGGCCAGGCGGATGTCGCGGCCGTCGATCGGCGGACCGTAGCTGGACGAGATCACCGCGACCCGGCCCGAATTGCCGGTGCGCCGGTTGTACCAGGTCTGGGCGACGCCGGTGTCGAGCGCCTTCTTGGTGGCATGCTCGGCCATGGCCGCGTCGGTCGACTGCATCCGGCAGCCGATGTAGGAACCCGCCGCCGCCCCGGCCGCCGCGCCCAGCAGCGTGCCCAGCGTGCGCTCGTTCTTGGCCAGGCGATTGCCGAGGAAGGCGCCGGCGGCCGCGCCGATCAGGGCGCCCTCCTCCTGCTTCTTGCCCGAGCCGTCGCACGAGAACAGGCCGCCCAGCGGCCGCCCGTCGGCCAAGGCGGGGGCTGGCGCGACGACGACGCCCGCGCCGAGCGCCGCGGTCATGGCCAGGACGGTCCCGACCTTGCTCATGGACGTTTCGCGCATCGCAGAATCCTCTTCCGTTAGGTCAGTGTTGGCGCCGCGACCGGCCCGGTCGATAGTGCGCGACCAAGCATAAGGGAGTCCGGCCATGAGCAGCCATGATCAGGCGCAGTATAGCTGTTTCAAGGTCGAGATCGAAGCCGGGGTCGCCCATATCCAGTTGAAGCGACCCGAGGCCATGAACACCATGACCCGGCCGTTCTGGAACGAGCTGCCGGCGATCGTCAAAGACATCGACGACAACGCCCTGGCCCGTTGCATCGTCATCTCCTCGACCGGCAAGCACTTCAGCGCCGGCATGGACCTGTCGGTGTTCACCGACGACGAGGGCGTCACCGCCCGCCAGGACGCCGACCGCTGGGTGGCGGCCGAGAGCTTCCGCCGCTTCGTCCATCACCTGCAGGACACCTTCAGCTGCCTGGACAAGGCGCGGATGCCAGTGATCGTCGCGGTTCAGGGCGGCTGCATCGGCGGGGCGGTCGACTTCGTCAGCGCCTGCGACATCCGCTACGCCACCACCGACGCCTTCTTCGCGATCCAGGAGATCAATATCGGCATGACCGCCGACGTCGGCACCTTCCCGCGCCTGTGCAAGCTGATCCCCGAGGGCTGGGTTCGGGAACTGGCCTATACCGGCCGCCGCCTGCCGGCGGCGCGGGCGCGCGACATCGGCCTGGTCAACGAGCTGTTCGACACGCACGAGGAGCTGGTCGCCCACGCGCTCGCCACCGCGCGCGAGATCGCCGAGAAGTCGCCCCTGGCCGTCGCCGGCAGCAAGGTGATGATCAACTACGCCCGCGACCACACCATCGCCGACGGCCTCGACTACATCGCCACCTGGCAGACGGGGATGTTCAGCGGGCCGCACATGGCCGAGGCGTTCACGGCCAAGGCCCAGAAGCGCGACGCGGTCTATCCGGACCTGCTGCCGCTGAAGAAGAAGATGTGAGCGCGATAAGAAACCCTCTCCCGCCGGGAGAGGGCGGGGCCCGCCGCGAAGCGGCGGGAGGGTGAGGGTCTTCGGGGGCTGGCCAGATTGAACTTGAATCCCCGCCGCTTCCGCGCCGCCGCCTGATTGCCGGCCCCGATCCACCTTAGCCCCCCTTCCCCTTGATGGGGGAAGGGTCGGGGATGGGGGTGATCCGCCGGGCTTGGACCGCGCTCGGCTTCCACCGCCGCGTCACCCCCAGCCTACCCTCCCCCATCTGTTCAGACCGGATGTCTCCGAACACCTGTCACGGATCTAACCGGTCTGAACACCATCGAGGGGGAGGGATTTAGGCTCCCGACCAGACCCTGACGCCGCTCCCGGCGCGGAACACGCCAAGAGTTCAGTTTCGAGCGCGGCGCCAATTTCGGGCGCCGACCCAAGGCGGGCGTTGGAGAGCGCCCCCTCCGTCGCTCCGCGACACCTCCCCCGCGCCGCGGGGGAGGAGGAGGCGCCACACTCCTCACCCGTGAAACGGGGGAGGTGGATCGCCGCCGATAGGCGGCGAGACGGAGGGGGCGCTACGTCAGCCCGTGTACGTAAAGCTCATCGGCGCGTCCGCCGCCGGCAGGCACGAGCGGTCCACCGGTTTGGTCGGATCCTGGAAGAAGCCGCGGATCATGGCGCGGACACAGGGGCTGGCATGCGAGACCCCGTGGGTGGCGTTGGTGACGATCACCACCTGCGAGCCCTCGTAGCCCTTGGCGGCGGCCTTGGTCAGGGGCGGCGGGCAGCCGGGGTCGATCTCGGCGGCCAGGAACAGGGTCGGGATGGCGGTCTTCACCGGCTGTTGCTCGATCGGCGAGATCGGGCCGACGTCGATCGCCTTGCAGACGTCGTGGATGCGCTGCATCGACGCCACCATCAGCCGGGCCACCGCGTCGGTCTCGGTCCCCTTGGCGACGTCGGCGCGCTTTTCGAACGGGATCTCTTCCTTGCACAGGTGGGTCATGAACTGGCCCTCGCTGTAGTAGTCGCGGTTCTCGACGAAATCCTGGACCGGCGAGACGTCGCCCTGGATGATCTTCCAGAGGTCGCGCGGCAGCACGCCGGCGGTGAAGTAGCTGGCGTCCATCAGATAGCCGCCCAGGTCGTCGGCCGTGTAGGTCTTGCCGTTGATCGTCTGGGGAGCGGCCAGCCAGCGCTCGGCGACGACGGCCAGCTTGGCCTTCAGATCGGGATAGCGCTTGGCGCACTCGGCCACGGCGGCGCACTTCTTCATGACGATGTCGATCGAGGTCGAGACCATGGCCGGGCCGCCGACCGTCCAGTCGGCCTCGGGCGGCCACGGGGAGTCCTGCACCACCGCGCGGATGCCTTGCGGCTGATGCGTCTGGATCGCCGCCTCGATGCGCGTGCCATACGAGCCGCCGAACAGGTCGATCTGCTTGTAGCCCAGCACCTGGCGCAGGTCCTGGACGTCCTTGGCCACCTCGACGGCGTTGTAGCGCGACAGGTTCACGCCCTGGGCCTGGAAGGCCTTCAGGCAGGCGACGATGCCTTGGGCGTCCTGCTCGGTGGGCGGGCCGGCGTCGGTCAGGTGCGTGCCGGGACAGTCGAGATTGGGGACGGACTGGCCGCCGCCGCGCTGGTCGATGAAAATCCAGTCCTGGTCGGCGGCGATGAACTCGCGCGCGGTCTTGCTCGTCAGCGTCCGGGGCAGGCCGGGCAGGGCCGAACCGCCGGGGCCGCCGTGCAGATAGAACACCGGCGGCAGGCCGGGCTTGGGCTGGGCGGCGCGGACGATGGCCACCGCCACCTTGATGCGCCGGCTCTTGGGATCGCCGCGCGTCTCGTCGACGATCAGATGGCCGCACTCGACCTTCAGATCGACATCCTTGTAGTCGCCGACGCAGGCGGTCTTCTCGAAGCGCGGCGCGGCCGCGTGCGCGGCGCTCCCCAGGGCGGTCACGGCGAGCGCGCCGGCGACGGCGATCCAGGACAGACGGGACATCGAACAAACTCCTTGGGGTGCGTGCATCAACACCAAGGTCGACGCCCACCGCAAGGCTTCGTGGGAAATCGCGGCTTCAGACGGCGAGGTTCGCCGGCATTTCCGCCCCGCGCAGGTCGGCGCCGTCCAGCCGGGCGCGCGACAGATCGGCCTCGATCAGCCGGACGCGCGGGGCGCTGGCGCCGCGCAGATCGGCGCCGCGAAGCACCGCGCGGGTCATGTCGGTGCGGATCACCCGGTCCTCGGCGATCTTCAGCGGACCCAGCTTGGCGCCCGACAGGTCGGCTCGGGTCAGCTGGGCGCCGACGAGGCGCGCGCCGCGCAGATCGGCGTTCTTCAGCTTGACCCCGCGCAGGTCGGCCCCCGACAGATTGGCGCCCTGCAGCTGCGCGCCCTCCAGGTCCATGCCGAAGAACACCGCCTTCGGCGCCGAGAGACCGCTGAGGCGACGCGCCTTCAGGCGCTTGAGCGGGCGGAAATCGACATCCGCCAGGTCGCCGATCTTGCCCTGGCGGCCATTGGACTCGCAGAACAGCTCGTGCGCCTCCAGCACCTCGTGCAGGGGCTCGTCGTCGATATAGATGATCGGCGGCGGCGCGCGCAGCACCTGGGTCAGGTCGGCGTCGGTCAGGTCCGCGCCGCCGAGGTCGGCGCCGACGATCACCGCGCGGCGCAGCGAGACATTGGCCATCTCGGCGTTTTGCAGGCTGGCGCCCGAAAGGTTGGCGCCGTCCATCCGCGCGTTGGTCAGCCGCGCGCCCCGCAGCGAGACGTTCGAAAGGTCGGCGTCGGTGAAGTCGACCTGGCGCGCGAAGGCGCCCGACATCTGGGCCCCGGCCAGGGCCGCGCCCTCCAGCACGGCGTAGCCCAGCTCGCCCGGCCGGCTGGAATGCTCCAGGATGCGCAGGCCCTTGTCGTCGTCCCGAACGGCGGTGACGCCCTCGCGCAGGTCGCAGCCCGTCAGATCGGCGTCGCCGAGATTGGCGCCGCGCAGGCACGCGCCGCGCAGGTCGCCGCGCGACAGGTCGGCTCCGCGCAGGTCGGCGTCGCGAAGGTCCGCGCCATAGAGAACCGCCCGCGCCAGCCGGGTTCCCCGCAGCGAGGCGCCGCCCAGCAGCGCGCCGGTCAGGTCGGCCTCCGACAGGTCGACCCCGTCCAGCTCGTAGTTGTTGAGATTGACGTATTGCAGCACCGCGCGACGGCCGTTGGGCAGCCCCTTCAGATAGCGGGCGTGCGCCTCGACGACCGCGCGGACGGCGGCGGCGTCAAGGGTCCGGATCAGGCTGGGCTTCTGGGATGCGGCGGCGGGCATCGGCGGTTCTGGGAACCCCTGGCGGCGGTGAGCGGATAAGCGGAAACAGCCGCCAAACTCCCACTTCAACTTTAAGCAATGGTTCAGAACGCGACAGAAAGTCGCGGGCTCGCGGGAGCGGGAGGCGCGATGCGGAAATCGTGCTTCTTAATCTAGCCTATTGTTTTCGCATCGCTTTGACGGAAAGTCGGCGTCCACCTTTCCGCGCGATGCGCTACAGCCAGCCCTTGCGCTTGAACCAAAGCAGCGGCGCGATAGCGGCGACCGCCATCAGGCAGATGGCCATCGGATAACCGTCCAGCCACTTCAGCTCGGGCATGTGCTCGAAGTTCATCCCGTAGACCCCGGCGATCAGGGTCGGCGGCAGGAAGACGATCGAGAAGACCGAGAACACCTTGAAGATCGAGTTCTGCTCGATGTTGATCAGGCCCAGGGCGGCGTCGAGCAGGAAGGTGATGTTGCCGGCCATATAGCTGGAATGGTCGGTGATCGACTGGACGTCGCGCTGCAGCGACTTGAGGTGATCGCGTAGATCCTTCTCGCCATCGAACTGGTCGGCCAGAGTCGCGAAACTGAGCAAGCGGGCCAGGCTGACCAGGCTGTCGCGCGCCTTGGAATTGACGATCTGCGCCCGGCCCAGCTTGTTGAGGATCTCCTCGAAGGCCGCGCCGCGCGGGCGGCTGAAGATGGCGCGCGACTGGACCTCGACCTCGGCGGCGGTGCGCTCGAGGATGTCGGCGGTGCGGTCGACGACAGCGTCCAGCAGGCCCAGGAAGGTCTGCGATCCGTTGGGACAGAGGCTGGGCTGGCGCTCGGCCTGGGCGGCGAACACGGCGAAGGCGCGGGGCTCGACATAGCGGATGGTGACCAGCTTGGCGCCGTACAGCACGAAGGTGACGGGAGCCGCGGTCGGCAACTGGCCGTCGGCGTTGACCAGGATGGTGGCGGTCATGAACGTGCCGCCGTCCTCCTGATAGAGACGCGAGGAGGCCTCGATCTCGGCCATCTCCTCGCGGGTGGGCAGAAGCAAGCCCAGCGAGCGCTCGACGGCCACTTCCTCGGCGCGGGTCGGCTCGACCAGCTCGATCCAGACGGCGTCCTCTGGCAGGCGCCAGTCGGGCGACAGGTCGGCGGTGTCGAAACCCGGCGCGCCGTGACGGAGAATTCTCAACATGAACGCGCCCCCGCTAACGCCGAGGAAATGCCCCGGCGCGCGCGGAAGGTCAACGCGCTCGCGGCTTAGCGCGGCGGGTTCTGCTTGTTGTTGTCGGAACCACCGCCGGTCGCGGCCTCGATCAGAGCGGCGATACGGTCGGTCGAGTCGGCGGCCTGGCTGATGATGTCCAGCGGCGAGGCGCGGACGGAGCTGGCGACCTGGTTGGCGGCCTGCTTGGCGGCCGAGACCACGGCGTTCTGGGCCATGGCGATCTTGCTGGTGGCCATGGCGATCTTGATCGCCTGGGCGTCGGGATAGATGAAGCCGTTGGTCGGATAGACCGTGGTGCCGAGGTCGCGGATCGGATCGTACCAGACCTTGACCTGCGTCCAGTCGCCGTTGGGCGAGACGTCGACGACGGTGACGTCCTTTTCGATCTGGCCGCGATCGCCCTCGATAATCGACCAGTTGGCGTGGGTGACCTGGATGACCCGGTCGGTGAGCACTTGGCTGACGAACGCCACGTGGCCGAGGTTCATGCGGGCGGTGGGCTTGAACGACAGGACCGAGCCGATCTTCGGAACCGAGCCGGTGTCGTACTTGCCGGCGGCTTGCGACCACCAGGTGCGGGCGTCGCCGAAGATTTGGATGCCCGACATCAGACGCGCGAACGGTACGCACTGCCAATAGCCGTCAGCGTTCGCGCCGGACATCGGCACGAGACTGATCATGGCGGCGGCGGCCAGGGAACCCAGAAGGGTCCTCGTCCGTTTCGTCATGCTGTGGGTACTCCCCCGCGTCACTGGGTGAAGCAATAACCCTGCCAGCGACTGGTGAAAAGAGTGTTTATGTCGCACCCACCGTCGCGAAGCGGCGCTGTTTCCAGCGCCTGGCCCAGGATTTCATTTTCTCCCGACACGGATTTTCCAAGACGTGGAACGAGGCCGCCGAGAGCGGGATCAGCGACAGGACAATCAATGCCCAGATCACGAGCGGAAGCCTTTCGCTATCGATATTGATAAGCTTCGCCGTGGCATTGATCGCCAGGATCTTCCACGGGATGCAGATCATGTAGGTCGAATAGCTTATCTCGCCGAGATAGACGAATACTGACTGTCCAGCAAAGCTGAAACCGGTCGCGGCGAGGGTCGCGAGCATGAAAATAAGGCCGCCTAGCAGCATGATTATGACCCGATCCGGGGCTCCAAACTGCACGGCGGCGAGCACGGCGGCGCCTAGGAAAGCGGCGCCTAGGCCACTGAGTCGCCCCGGGAATCGCCCCGAACGCCACAGAGCGTGCAGCGCGCAGCCATAGGCGAAGCACGGCACGATGCGCAGGGCGCCCCACTGGATGGTCGCGGCGGTCAGCGGGAAGCCGGCGAGCGCCTCGAAGGCGGGATAGAGGCCGGCGATCAACGCCAGGGCGCCCAGCACCGCCGCCACGGGCCGCTCGCGCAGACGCCAGGCGGCGAAGGCGAAGACCGGGAAGGCCAAATAGGCGAACCACTCGGCCGAAATCGACCAGGAAGCATGGTTCCACCCGGCCGTCGGCGCGAAGCCCCAGGCGTGGACCAGCAGCAGATTGGCCGGCAGCGACGGCCAGGACAGAATGTTCGGATCGACCCTCAGCCCCGCGATCGTCGCGACGATCGCCATGGCGCCGACCCCGACCAGGGTGGCCAGATGCAGCGGATAGACCCGCGCCAGCCGGTTCCACAGGAAGTCGCCGTACTGGAACCGCCCCTCGCCGAAGCCGCGCAGATAGACGTGGCAGAGAATGAAGCCGGAGAGGATGAAGAAGGCCTCGACGCCCAGATAGCCCTTGGCCGCGATCGCCGGAACGAAGCCGACGTCCAGCTTCGGCCAGTAGTGGTACAGCACCACCCAGAGGGCCGCGAAGAACCGGAAGGCCGTCAGGGGCTTGATATTGGCGGCGTCGGGCATGGCGGGCGCTCCCCAAGGATACGGTTTTCCTTCCCCCCAGGGGTGGAAAGACAGCGTTACGCGCCTATCTCGCTATATAACATGTACGCATACGCGAGACGGCGACCCAGCCGATGATCCTAGAGAGGACCCATGAACGAACTCCTTAGCCTCGTCGCCGACCCGGCCGCCTGGGCCGCCTTGGTGACCCTGGTGGTGATGGAAGTCGTCCTCGGGATCGACAATCTGGTCTTCATTTCGATCCTCTCGAACCGCCTGCCGGCCGAGCATCGCCAGAAGGTGCGGCGCATCGGCATCTCGCTGGCGCTGATCATGCGCCTGGCCCTGCTGTCGACCATCGCCTTCATAGTCGGCCTGACCGCTCCGGTCTTCGACCTCGGCATCGCCGGACCGCTGGGCGCCCACGGCGAGCCCAGCTTCGAGACCGCCTTCTCGTGGCGCGACCTGATCCTGATCGCCGGCGGCGTCTTCCTGATCTGGAAGGCGACCAAGGAGATCCACCACAATGTCGATCCCGCGCACGAGGACACGCCGACCGAACCCAGCAAGACCGGCGCGGTGATCTCCAACGTCGGCTCGGCGATCTTCCAGATCATCCTGCTGGACCTGGTGTTCTCGATCGACTCGATCCTGACCGCCGTCGGCATGACCGACCACCTGCCGATCATGATCGCCGCCGTGATCATCGCCGTGGTCGCCATGCTGCTGGCCAGCGACCCGCTGGCCGACTTCATCAACAAGAACCCGACCGTGGTCATGCTGGCCCTGGGCTTCCTGCTGATGATCGGCACGGTGCTGATCGCCGAGGGGTTCGGCGCCCACGTCTCCAAGGGCTACATCTACACCGCCATGGCCTTCTCGGCCGGCGTCGAGGGGCTCAATATGTTGGCCCGCAAGCGCAAGGGCGGCTAGAGCCCTTTCCGATCTGATTGATCCAATCAGATCGGATAAAAAGGGCTCGAAATCAAAAGTTTAGAGCATTTTTCGATCCGATAACCGTTTCACACTTATCGGAAAATGCTCTAGCCCGAGCCCGCCGAAGGCCGGGGCGCGCCCCAGCGACGACGTTGCAACATCCCCCTACTTCCAGCCTTGGGGGCGTGGTAGTCGGCTCGCCCCGGCTGTCACGCGTCCAAGGCTCCGATGACCACCCAGACCTTCGCCCCCCAGGCCTTCTCCGACGCCGAGCGCCGCCTGACCCTGGCGGCGCTGATGATCGTGTTCCTGCTCAGCGCGCTGGACCAGACCATCGTCTCGACCGCCATGCCGCGGATCATCGCCGAGCTGAACGGCCTGAACCTCTATTCGTGGGTGACCACGGCCTATCTGCTGACCTCGACGGTGATGGTGCCGATCTGGGGCAAGCTGGGCGACATCTTCGGCCGCAAGCCGGTGCTGATCACCGGCATATCGATCTTCCTGGCCGGCTCGTGGCTGTCGGGCCTGTCGGGCGAGTTCGGCGATCTGCTGGGCATGCCGGGCATGGTGCAGCTGATCGTGTTCCGCGCCTTGCAAGGGATCGGCGGCGGCGCCCTGTTCACCACCGCCTTCGCGATCATCGCCGACCTCTATCCGCCGCGCGAGCGGGGCAAGTTCGCCGGCATCTTCGGCTCGGTCTTCGGCCTGGCCAGCGTGCTGGGGCCGATCATCGGCGGCTACTTCACCGACCACGGCACGGTCCGGTTCGGCGCCCACGCCATCGCCGGCTGGCGCTGGGTGTTCTACGTCAACCTGCCGCTCAGCCTGCTCTCGCTGTTCATGGTCATCGTCAAGATGCCGCCGCTGGAGCATCGCCGGGCCGGCAAGATCGACTTCGTGGGCGCGGCCCTGCTGATCGCGACCTTCGTGCCGCTGCTGCTGGGCCTGAGCCTGGCCGGCCACAGCTTCGCCTGGAGCGCGCCCCAGAGCCTTGGCCTGTTCGGCCTGGCGGCGGTGTCGCTGGTCGCCTTCGTGATCGCCGAGACCAAGGTTTCCAACCCGATCCTGCCGATGCACCTGTTCCGCAACAAGGTCTTCACCACCTCGAACCTGGCCGGCTTCCTGGTCTCCAGCGCCTTCATGGGCGTGGTGATGTTCCTGCCGCTGTTCCTGCAACTGGGGCGAGGCGTGCCGGCCACCGTCAGCGGCATGACCATGCTGCCCCTGATGGCCGGACTGATCGTCGGCAGCACGATCGCCGGCCAGCTGGTCACACGGACCGGCCGGTACAAGCCGTTCATGATCGGCGGCGTCGTTCTGCTGCTGGTCGGCGTGTTCCTGCTGCGCGACCTGTCGCGGATCCACCACCTGGGCCTGCTGTGCGGACTGCTGGCCTTGGTCGGACTGGGCCTGGGACCAGGCCAGAGCCTGTTCAACATCGCCACCCAGAACGCGGTGGACCCGCGCGACATCGGCGTCGCCACCAGCTCCAACCAGTTCTTCCGCCAGATCGGCTCGACCGTCGGGGCCGCCCTGGCCGGGGCCCTGCTGACCGCCCGCCTGGCCAGCCTGCCCGGCGGCGGCCTGGACCTGGCCAAGCTGGAAGGCATGGCCATCACCGCCGCCGCCCATGGCCAGGCCGCGCACGCCGATCCGGCCCTGCGCGACGCCCTGGTCCACGCGGTCAGCGGCGTCATGCAGGCGGCGCTGGTCGTCGTCTTCCTGGCCCTGGCGACGATCCTCCTGATCCCCGCCCTGCCCCTGCGTTCTCGTCAGCCTCAGCCCGCCGCGACCCTGGCCAAGGACGAGCCGACCAACTGACAGTCCCTCAAAGGAAGCTGTAGGGGTCCACGTCGATCACCACCCGCACCGAGTTCGGGACCTTGGCCCGCGCTCGCCAGGCGGCCAGGAAACCCTGCAGGTCGACATTGCGCTCGGCCCTGACCAGGAACCGCTTGCGGCGGCGGCCGCGCACCAGGGCCAGCGGCGCGTCGGCGGGACCGAACACCTCGACGCCCTCGGCGTTGGGGATCACCGCCGCCAGAGCCTGGACATAGGCCTCCAGCGCCTCGCCATCCGGTCCCGAGGCGATCACCGCCGCCAGGCGTCCGAACGGCGGCAGGCCCGCGTCCTGACGCATGGCCATCTCGGCCTCGACGAAGGCGTCGCGATCCTGGGCGGCCAGGGCCCGCATCACCGCGTGCTCCGGCGCGTAGGTCTGCAGCAGCGCCCGGCCCGGCTTTTCGTGGCGTCCCGCCCGGCCGGCGGCCTGGGCCAAGAGCTGAAAGGTCCGCTCGCCGGCCCGCAGATCGCCGCCGCGCAAGCTGAGGTCGGCGTCGACCACGCCCACCAGCGTCAGGTTCGGAAAGTTGTGGCCCTTGGCCGCCGCCTGGGTGGCGACCAGGATGTCGATCTCGCCCGCCGCCATGCTGGCGACCAGCGCCTTGGCCCCCTCGGCGTCCATCACCGTATCGGACGAGAACACGGCCACCCGGGCGTCGGGGAAGATGTGCCGCGCCTCCTCCTCGACCCGCTCGACGCCCGGGCCGATCGAGACCAGCGAGTCCTTGGCCCCGCAGTGCGGACAGGTCTCGGGCTTCTTCATCGAAAAGCCGGTCAGGTGGCAGACCAGACGCCCGGTGTAGCGGTGCTCGACCAGCCAGCTGTCGGTGTCGGGCGACTTCATCTTCTCGCCGCAGGCCTTGCACAGCACCAGCGGCGCGTAGCCTCGCCGGTTCAGGAACAGCATGGCCTGCTCGCCCCTCTGGAGCGTCACGGCCATGGCCTTGATCAGCGGCGGCGACAGCCAGCGGCCGGGCTCCGGCGGCGTCTGGCGCATGTCGATCAGGCCGATGTCCGGCAGCTGGGCCGCGCCGTGGCGGGCCGACAACCGCAGCCACCTGTAGCGTCCTGCCTGAGCGTTGAAGAGGCTTTCCAGAGACGGCGTCGCCGAGGCCAGGAGCACGCTGGCTCCCTCGATCTTGGCGCGGGCCACGGCCAGGTCGCGGGCCTGATAGATGAAGCCCTCTTCCTGCTTGAACGAGCTGTCGTGCTCCTCGTCGACCACGATCAGCCGCAGCTTGCGGAACGGCAGGAACAGGGCCGAGCGGGCCCCGACCACGATGCGCGCGTCGCCGCTGGCCACGGCCTCCCACACCTGGCGGCGGCGCGGCGGCGCGACGCCGGAATGCCACTCGGCCGGCAGGGCCCCGAACCGCTGCTCGAAGCGGGCCAGCACCGCCTGCGTCAGGGCGATCTCGGGGAGCAGGACCAGGACCTGGGCGTCTGGATCCTTCAGGGCGGCGGCGACGGTCTCCAGATAGACCTCGGTCTTGCCCGAGCCGGTGACCCCGTCCAGCAAGGCCGCCTGGAAGCCGCCGGCGTCCAGCATCCCGGTCAACGTCTCGACACAGGCCGCCTGGCCCGGGTTGAGCGCGCGCGGCGGCAGCGACAGGTCCGGCTGGGGCAGCCCGCGATCGGGCTCCACGAAGTCGACGGCCAGCACGCCCTCGTCGACCAGACCCTTGACCACGCCGGCCGAGACGCCGGCGGCCGAGGCCAGCGCCGCGCCGGACAGCTTCACGCCCTCGGCGGCGGCCAGCACCTTCAGCCGCGCCGGCGTCATGCGCCCGGGCTGGGCGCCGGTCAGGACCAGCACCTTGTCGGGCTTGGGCGGCGGATGGCGCAGGCCGCGCAGGGCCATGGCCAGCGGCCAGCCTGGCAGGTCGACCGAATAGCGCGCCGCCCATTCGACGAAGGTCAGCACGCCCGGCGGCAGCGGCGGATCGTCGAGCCGGCCTTGGATCGCCTTCAGCGGTCGATTGCCGCCCGTTCCGTCGCGCAGCGCGGTCACCACGCCTCGGATCACCCGCGGCCCCAGCGGCACGGCGACATGGTCGCCGACGCTCAGCGCCAACCCCTCCGGCTCGGCGTAGTCGAAGGCCTCCGGCAACGGCATGGGCAGCAGAACGGAGGCGATACGCGGCATGGCGACATGCTTTTGCCGCCAAACCGTCCCCAGGTCGAGATGGTCCGTGGCCAAGCTCATCAAGCCGGCGTTAACCGACTTGCCGCTTCATCGCCATGTTGAGTCTAGACGGTGGGGACGGCGATGAGCGACGCGACGCGAGCGACCAGGACGACGGTCGTGGATCCTGACAGCGTGCGCGATTTCCTGCGCACGGAACCGGAATTCCTGCGCCAGGACGAGACCTTGCTGGGCGAGCTGGGCCTGAAGATCGACGGCGGCAACGTCATCGACTTCGGTCCGGCGGCCCTCGCCCGCGCCGCCGCCGCGCACCGGCGCGAGGCCAGCGTCCGCCAGGCGATCGAGGACAACGCCCGCGCCAACTATTCGGCCCAGGCCCAGACCCACGCGGCGGTGATCGACCTGCTGGACGCCCGCAATCATTCCGACCTGGCGCGCCGCGTCGACGAGATGTCCCAGCTGCGCTTCGGCCTGGCCGCCGGGATGCTGGCGCTGGAAGGTCCGTCGCGGGTTCCGGCCGGCTGGGGCGTGCTGGCCCCGGGCCAAGTGGACATGACCCTGGGCGAGGCGCCGATCGCCCGCATGGGCTTCTTCGCCCCGGCCCTGCCGCTGTTCGGCGACAAGGCCGAGACGATCCGCAGCATGGCCCTGGTCCGCCTGGCGATCTGGGAGCCACGCCGCGAGGCCCTGCTGGCCTTCGGCTCCAAGGACCCGGAAGGCTTCACCCCCGACATGGGCACCGAGCTGGTCAATTTCCTGGGCCGCGTGGTCGAGCGCACGGCCGAGCGCTGGCCCGTCCTGTGACGACGCCCGGCGTCGGGAGCGCGCGCCAGGCCCTGACCGCCTGGCTGGCCTATCTGACGCTGGAACGCCGGGCCTCGCCGCGCACCGTGCGCGCCTATGGCGACAATGTCCTGGCCTATCTGAACTTTCTGGAACGGCATCGCGGCGAGGCCCTGAGCCTGGCGGCGATGGGCGAAATCACCGCCGCCGACCTGCGCGGCTACCTGGCCTTCCGCCGTCAGGGCGACGACGCCCTGGCGCCGCGCTCGATCAGCCAGGCGCTGTCGTCGATCCGGGCCTTCCACCGCTTTCTCGACCTGCGCCACGGCGTGGCCAACGCCGCCGTCGACCTGGTGCGAGGACCGCGCCTGAAGGTCGGCCTGCCGCGTCCCGTCTCGGAGGACCAGGCCCGCGACCTGATCACCGAGGCGGCCGAGGACACCGAGCGCGAGCCCTGGGAAACCGCGCGCGACGAGGCGGTGCTGACCCTGCTGTGGGGCTGCGGCCTGCGGATCAGCGAGGCCCTGTCGCTGATCCGGCGCGACGCGCCCCTGGCCGCCGCGCTGCGCATCACCGGCAAGGGCGGCAAGACCCGGATCGTGCCGGTGCTGGACGCGGTCAAGACAGCCATCGACGCCTATCTGGAGGAACTGCCCTTCGCGCTGGGACCGGACGAGCCGCTGTTTCGCGCCAAGCGCGGCGGACCGCTGTCGCCCCGCCATGTCCAGGGCCTGGTCCAGACCTTGCGCGGACGCCTGGGCCTGTCGGACCGGGTGACGCCGCACGCCTTCCGCCACGCCTTCGCCACCCATCTGCTGGGGGCGGGCGCGGATCTGCGGGCCATCCAGGACCTGCTGGGCCACGCCTCGCTGTCGACGACCCAGCGCTACACCCAGGTCGACGCGGCGGGCCTGCTGGCGGCCTATCAGGCGGCGCACCCGAAGGCTTGAGGCGCGCCTCCGCCTGGAATCGCCGAGCCCCAATCTCTCGCCGCCTCGCCGCGCCTTCCGCTAGGTCATCCGCGCCATAAGAGACAGACCGATCCAATAGGACCGAAATTGAGTTTCGACGAATACTATCGTTGAGACACAGAGGAAGCGAACACGACTTGAAATCGTGCGACATACGGTCGCGAACCAGTCCGACATAGAGTCGGTTAACTGGTCTTTCACGCCGAACATAGGTTTTTACCTCGGAAAGGCAGCCTTCAAAGCGCCCGCATCGAGAGACTTTCATGACGTTCGATGATCTGAGGATTTCGACAAAGGTCGCGTTGCCCGCCGTGGTGCTGACGGTGGTCGCCCTGGCCATCGCCGGCGTCGGCGCCTGGCAGGAACGACGCGCCGAACGGGACACTAGAGCGCTGGTGGAAAGCCGCGCCCCCACCGAGCTCGCGTCGGCGCGGCTCAATCGGCGCCTGCAGACGATCGGCTACGCCGCCTATCGCGTCGTGGCCTACAAGGGCCAATCCGCCCAAGCCCACCAGGCCAGCCAGGATCTGGATCAGGCTTACAAGGAAGCCCGAAAGCAGGTGGGTCTGATCGCCCAATACGATCCATCCGCCAAGGCGAAGGCCGAGGCGTTCGGCCATCGCGTCGACAAGATCTACGACAGCGCCCGAGGCGGGGCGGACATGGGTCTGCAGGACGCCGACGAACCGGCCATGGCGATCCTGGCGACCGTCGATCCCGACATCGTCGCGCTGACGAAGGACATCAACGCCTTCACCACCAGCCACAACGAAGCCACCCAGGCGATGGCGAAGGCCGCCATCGCGCGCGCCCAGACCACGTCGTTCACGGCGTTGATAGCGGCCCTGATCGCCGCTGGCGGCGCCCTGGGCTTCGCGCTGTGGATCGGCAATCGCAAGATCGCCGCGCCGCTGCTGGCCACGTCCAAGACCATGGAAACCCTGGCTCAGGGCTCCATCGACGTCGAGGTCAAGGGCGGCGAGCGCAAGGACGAGGTCGGGGCGATGGCCCGCTCGGTCCAGGTCTTCAAGGACAACGCCGTGGCCCTGCGCGCCGCCGAGGCCGCCCACGCCCGCGCCGCCGCCGAGACCGAGGCCGAGCGTCGTCGCAACCAGGAGCTCGCCGAAGCCGCCGCTCGCGAGCAGGCCATGGTCATGGAAGCCATCGCGGCCGGCCTGAGCCGCTTGGCGGAGGGCGACCTGACCTACCGCGTCGACCAGACCTTCCCCGAGGCCTACAAGCGCCTGCAGACCGACTTCAACGGCGCCATCGGCCAGATGGAAGAGGCGATGAAGACCATCGTCCACGCCGCCAACAGCATCGGCGCGGGCTCCGACGAGATCACCACGGCGGCCGACGACCTGTCGCGTCGCAGCGAGCAGCAAGCCGCCAGCCTGGAGGAAACCGCCGCCGCGCTGGACGAGATCACCGCCACGGTCAAGCGCTCGTCGGCCGGGGCCAACGAGGCCAGTTCGGTGGTGGGCTCCACCCGCGCGGACGCCCAGCGCTCCAGCCTGGTGGTCCGCGACGCGATCGAGGCGATGAACCAGATCGAGAAGTCCTCGCAGTCGATCAGCCAGATCATCGGCGTGATCGACGAGATCGCCTTCCAGACCAACCTGCTGGCCCTGAACGCCGGGGTCGAGGCCGCCCGCGCGGGCGAGGCCGGCCGCGGGTTCGCGGTCGTGGCCCAGGAGGTGCGGGCCCTGGCCCAGCGCTCGGCCGAGGCCGCCAAGGAAATCAAGACCCTGATCTCGACGTCCAGCCAGCAGGTCGGTCAGGGCGTCGCCATGGTCGGCCAGACCGGCGAGGCCCTGCGGACCATTGTCGAGAAGGTCGGCGAGATCGACGGCCTGGTCTCGGAAATCGCCGCGTCCAGCCAGGAACAGGCCACCGGCCTCAACCAGGTCAACGCGGCCGTCAACCAGATGGACCAGACCGTTCAGCAAAACGCGGCCATGGTCGAGCAGTCCACCGCCGCCTCGCACGCCCTCCGCGGCGAGGTGGAAAACCTGATGCGGATGATCGGCCGCTTCCGCGTGGCGGGCGTCGTCAACGGGTCGTCCACGGCCAGCCGCGCCGCCAGCCCTCGCGCCGCGTCGCCACCCCCCGCCCGTAAGCCAGCGCCAGCCCCGACCACACCCAAGGCCCAGACTCCGATCGCGCCCAAGGCCCCGGCCCTAGCCAGCGCGGCCAGCCGTCCCGGCGCCAACCCGGTCGCCGCCGTCCAGGCCAAGCTCGCCCAGGCCGTCGGCGCCGCCCCGCCCGTCAGCGACGACTGGGAGGAATTCTAAAGGTTCAGTGCGCGTAACCGCGCCCCGCCAGCAGCGGGGCATTCTCCCCCGAAACACCTTGGCCTCGCCTTCCTGGGCGAGGCCTTTTCGTAATCGACGGTCGCCCGGAGGACGGGGCTTAACGCTCGATTTTCCCGGGGCGCATCGCGATTGGCGTGGCGACCGGACACCCATCGACCATGCGCGCCACCGCCCACTCCCCATGCGCCGGCGGCAGGTCGCCCAGCCGCTCGGTCCGCGGCGCGCGCTCGGCCGTCGCGCCTTGAGCCTGCTGAACACCGTACTCACCGCACCGCGCCAGATGGTCCAGCCGCGTCATCAGGGCCTTGTGTTCCTTCGCGCCGACCAGAGTGGTCGCGGGGGGATCGGCGGGGCGCTTGTGATGAGGCGCCGCCAAAGGCTCAGACTCCAGGGCGGCGGCGAGAGCCAGGGCGGACAAAAGCATGGCGGGGCTCCGTGTGGGAACCCCGCCACTCTACGCCCGATTGTCGGACGCGACCATCACATATTGCGAACGTCGTTACGTGGGATCAGGCCTGCATCGTCCAGCCTTCGACGCCCATGGCCGCCTGGCGCAGGGCTTCCGAGCGGGTCGGGTGCGGGTGGCAGGTGCGGGCCACGTCTTCCGAGGCGCCGCCGAACTCCATGGCCACGCAGTACTCGGCGATCATGTCGCCGACGTTCGGACCGACCATGTGAACGCCCAGGATGCGGTCGGTCTTGGCGTCGGCCAGCACCTTCACGAAGCCGTCGCCCTCATGGTTGATCTTGGCGCGGCTGTTGGCCAGGAACGGGAACTTGCCGACCTTGTAGGCGACGCCCGCGGCCTTCAGGTCGTCCTCGGTCTTGCCGACCGTGGCGACTTCGGGGCTGGTGTAAACGACGCCCGGAATGATGTCGTAGTTCACGTGGCCGGCCTTGCCCGCGATCAGCTCGATGCAGGCCACGGCCTCGTCCTCGGCCTTGTGGGCCAGCATCGGCCCCGAGGTCACGTCGCCGATGACCCAGACGCCGTCGACGCCGGTCTTGTAATGATCATTGGCGATCATGCCGCGCTTGTCCGGCGTGATGCCGACCGTTTCCAGGCCCAGGCCTTGGGTGTACGGACGACGGCCGATGGCGACCAGCACGTAGTCGGCCTCGATGGTCGAGGCTTCGCCGCCGGCGACCGGCTCGTGCGTCAGCTTCACGCCCTTGGCCGAGGCCGTCGCGCCCGTGACCTTGGCGCCCAGCGAGAACTTGAAGCCCTGCTTGGTCAGGATCTTCTGGAAGGCGTTGGCCACTTCGGTGTCCGTGCCCGGCAGGATGCGGTCCAGGAACTCGACCACGGTGACCTCGGCGCCGAGGCGCTTCCAGACCGAGCCCAGCTCCAGGCCAATCACGCCGGCGCCGACGACCACCAGGTGCTTGGGCACTTCCGGCAGCGACAGGGCGCCGGTGGAGTCGACGATGCGCTTGTTGTCGATCGTCACGCCCGGCAGCGGGGTCGGCTCCGAGCCGGTGGCGATCACGATGTTCTTGGTTTCGAGCACGGTTTCCGCGCCGTCCTCGGCCTTGACCACGACCTTGCCGACGCCGTCGACGCGGCCCCAGCCCTTCACGTAGTCGACCTTGTTCTTCTTCATCAGGAACTCGACGCCCTTGGTCAGGGCTTCGACGCTCTCGGCCTTCTGAGCCATCATTTGCGCGAGGTTCAGCTTCGGCTTGACCTCGATGCCCAGCTTGGCGAATTCCGGCCCCGTCGCGGCGGCGTAAAGCTCCGAGGCGTGCAGCAGAGCCTTCGACGGCATGCAGCCGACGTTCAGGCAGGTGCCGCCCAGCTTGCCACGACCTTCGACGATCGCGGTCTTCAGGCCCAGCTGGCCGGCGCGGATCGCCGCGTTGTAGCCGCCGGGACCACCGCCGATGATGACGACGTCGTACTGAGCCATGGGTCTTTCGCCTTCAGGACGCGCCGGAAGCGGCGCCGGACAGAATATGGGGCCTCGCCGGCCATATTGTCAGACCTCTGGAGGCGCGTGTTCCTTAGAGGCAAGTGACGCAAAACGGAACCCGCTTTCGGCGCCCGCGCCCTTGAAAATCAAGGGAAATGCGCTGTCCGTAGAGGCATCCCCATCCGGTTGGCGGCGCCGATGCGTCACGGGGCTGACATCCCGCCGCGTCGGAAATGTCATCGGACGATGGCGTCCTATGGGAATGACCGCCCGCGACCGACTCGCCGCCGCCCTCGCGATCCTGGCCCTGATCCCGCCAGCGGCCGACGCCGCGTCCGCGCCGGCCTCGCGCCACCAGATTCCGGTGGCCAGCGACAAGGCCGGCGACACCCTGGCGGTGTTCTATTCGGGCGACGGCGGCTGGGCGGCCCTGGACCAAGGCGTGTCCCGATACCTGGCCGACAACGGCGTGCCGACGCTGGGCGTCAATTCGCTGAGCTATTTCAGCACCCGGCGCTCGGCAGACGGCGCGGCCCAGGACCTGGCCGAGGCGTTGCGCGACTATGGCGACCGCTGGAACCGTCCGAACGTGGTGCTGATCGGCTATTCGTTCGGCGCCGGCGCCCTGCCCGCCATCGTGCCGCGCCTGCCCGCCGACGCGCGAAGCCGGGTCAGCCGGGTGATCCTGATCGGAACCGGCTCGCACGGCGCGCTGCGGTTCCATCCGACCAGCTGGCTCAACATCCCGACGCCCGACACTTTCCGGGTCCGCCCGGCGCTCGAAGCGCTGACGGGCGTGAAGATCACCTGCGTCTACGGCGATCGCGAACGGGCCGACATCTGCGCCAGCCTGCCCGACGCCCGCATCGCCAAGATCCGCCTGAAGGGCGACCACCACTTCAACCGCGACTACGCGACCTTGGGCGAGGCGGTGCTCAGGGCCAGCCGTTAGAGCCTGTCCGCTTCAAATGGAATCATTTGAAGCGGATAAACAGGCTCTAAAGTCCAATATTTAGAGCGCGTTCGAGCGGTTTAACCGCTCACACTTAAACCTAACGCGCTCTAGGCTGGGATGCGACGGCTATTCGGGCTTCCTGCAACCCGCCGAAACGCGCGAGTTCCGCGCACGCCTATAGCGGCGCGGCCAGGCCGTGGCGCGCCGCCAGCCAGCGGGTGATCGGGCGAGCATCGGTCAGGAAGGAAAGGCCGTTGGCCGACTGGATCTCGCCATGCGGACCCGCGTCCGGCGCGGCCGCCGCCAGGATCAGGGTCGGGGCGTTCTGATGGTCCTCGCCCAGGCGCGCGACCAGGGCCGCGCGCGGGCGGCCGTAGTCGACATAGACGATGTCCACCGCGTCGCGCAGCGCCGGATAGGTCGCGAGATACCCCTCCATCATCGCGCAGTCGGGACAGAAGCGCTCGGCGCCGTCCTTCTCGAAATGCGGCTTCAGCAGATAGAGCGTGTCCTTGGCCATCGCGCGGGATCCAGAAATGCGAACGGCCCCGACGTAGAACGCCGGGGCCGCGAATGCAAAGAAGCCCGCCGGTCGGGCGGGCTTCTCGGGGACTCCTAGAGTTCCAGCAGCAGGCGCTGCGGGTCTTCGATGGCTTCCTTGACCTTCACGAGGAAGGTCACGGCGCCCTGGCCGTCGACGACGCGGTGATCGTAGGACAGAGCCAGGTACATCATCGGGCGGATCTCGATCTTGCCGTTGATGACCATCGGACGTTCCTTGATGGCGTGCATCCCCAGAATGCCCGACTGCGGCGCGTTCAGGATCGGGGTCGACATCAGCGAGCCGTAGATGCCGCCGTTGGTGATCGTGAAGGTGCCGCCCTGCATGTCCTCGATGCCCAGCTGGCCGTTGCGGGCGCGCTTGCCGAGGTCGCCGATGGTCTTTTCGATCTGAGCCAGGTTCAGCGCGTCGGCGTCACGGACGACCGGAACCACCAGGCCCTTGTCGGTGCCGACGGCGACGCCGATGTCGTAGTGGTTCTTGTAGATCAGGTCCTGACCGTCGATCTCGGCGTTGACGTCCGGGATCGCCTTCAGCGCGGCCACGACGGCCTTGGTGAAGAACGACATGAAGCCCAGCTTCACGCCGTGCTGCTTTTCGAAGATGTCCTTGTACTGGGCGCGCAGGGCCATCACGGCGCTCATGTCGACCTCGTTGAAGGTCGTCAGCATGGCGGCGGTGTTCTGGGCTTCCTTCAGGCGGCGGGCGATCGTCTGACGCAGGCGCGTCATCTTCACGCGTTCCTCGCGCTCGTGCAGGGCGCGCGGCGCGGCCGGAGCAGCGGCCGGCGCCGGGGCGGCGGCGCGGGCTTCCAGGGCGGCCAGGGCGTCGCCCTTGGTCACGCGGCCGTCCTT
>NZ_SZWJ01000073.1:0-20925 GCF_012184455.1 Caulobacter sp. SSI4214
CGTCTGGCGGCTGTCGGGCTTGCTGCGCGGCCAGCGCGACGGCGTGGCGACGCCCGCGACGATCCCGGCCGGCGCGCCGGTGGTGATGCTGGACGAGGCGGTGGTCCCGATGGAGGTCGCCGCCTTCGAGCGCGGGACGCCACTCATGGTGCGCGCCGCGCCGGCCGGAGGTCCGCCCTCGGGTCCGGCCATGACCGAGGCGGCGGCGGCCTGGACGGCGCGCGCCCTGCGGCCCCTGGCGCCCGCCCACGTCCGGACGCGGTGGATCGGCGACGACTTCCGCGTGACCTGGATCCGCCGCGCCCGCCTGGGCGGCGACGTCTGGGACGGCGAGGTCCCGAGCGAGGCCGGGGCCGACCGCTTCCGCGTCCGGGTGCTGGACGGCGAGGCGGTGCTGATGGATGTCGAGATGACCGGGCCGGCCTTTGTCTACGCCGCCGCCGCCCGCGCGGCCCACGCGCCGTCGCCCGCCGCCCGCGTCGAGATCCGCCAGGGCTCGGCCCTGTACGGCTGGGGAAGCGCCGCGACGACAGGTCTGTGGTAAATTTATCACATGGGGCCTTGCGCGCCGCGCTGGACGTTCTAGATGGAGGGCGTTACGCAACCCCACAGTTTTCCAGAGGACCTTCCTTGGCGCGCGACCCCTATCAGGAACTCGGCGTTTCCCGCACCGCGAGCGCGGACGAGATCCGCAAGGCGTTCCGCAAGCTCGCCAAGCAGTATCATCCGGACACCAATCCCGGGGACAAGAAGGCCGAGGAGCGCTTCAAGCAGGTCAGCGCGGCCTTCGACATCCTGGGCGACGCGGAAAAGCGCAAGAAGTTCGACCTGGGCCAGATCGACGCCGACGGTCGCGAGACCATGCGCGGCTTTGGCGGGCAGCCGGGCAACGGCCCGTTCAGCGCCAGCGGCGGCTTTGGACGCGGCGGCTTCCGCACGGACGACAGCCCCGACATCGACCTGTCGGAAATCCTGGGCGGCATGTTCCGTAGCGGCGGCGGGGCCGGCCCCTTCGGCGGCGGAGGCGGCGGGTTCTCGACGCGCGGCTCGGACGTGCGCGCGCGGCTGGACATCGACCTGGAGGAATCCATCAAGGGCGGCAAGAAGCGCGTGGCCTTCTCGGACGGCCGCACGATTGACGTCACCATCCCGGTGGGCGCCCAGGAGGGGCAGACCCTGCGCCTGAAGGGCCAGGGCAGCCCCGGCCGAGGCGGTCCCGGCGACGCGCTGATCGAGCTGGCGGTCAAGCCGCACCCCATCTATCGCCGCGAGGGCGACATCCTGGTCATGGACCTGCCGATCTCGGTGCCCGACGCGGTGCTGGGCGGCAAGGTCGAGGCGCCGACGCCGGATGGCAATGTCATGCTGAACGTGCCCAAGGGCAGCAACAGCGGCCAGTCCCTGCGCCTGAAGGGGCGGGGTCTTTCCGACGCCAAGGGCAAGCGCGGCGACCTGCTGGCCCGCCTGGTGGTGACCCTGCCCGACACGGTCGACCAGGACCTGGAAAAGTTCGCCGAGGCCTGGCGGGCCCAGAAGCCTTACACGCCCAAGCGCAAGTAAGACCGGGCGGCTTCAGCCGATCCCGGGAAGGTCCGCCGCCGTCGCCGCGATCACCGCGCCCGAACGGATCAGGGCGCTGGCCGCCTCCATGTCCGGATGGAAATGCCGATCGTCCGCGAGGGGCGGGACCTGGCCGCGCGCCAGGGCGCGCACGGCCTCCAGCGCCGCGCTGGACGTCAGCGGCGCGTGGAAGTCGCAGCCCTGCGCGGCGGCCAGCAGCTCGATCCCGAGCACCGCCGTGGCGTTCTCGACCATGTCCAGCAGGCGCCGCGCGCCGTGGGCGGCCATCGAGACGTGGTCCTCCTGGTTGGCCGAGGTCGGGATCGAATCGACGCTGGCCGGATAGGCCTTCTGCTTGTTCTCCGACACCAGGGCGGCGGCGGTGACCTGCGGGATCATGAAGCCGGAGTTCAGGCCTGGCTTGGGCGTGAGGAAGGCCGGCAGGCCCGACAGCGCCGGATCGACCAGCATGGCCACGCGGCGCTCGGCGATCGAGCCGATCTCGCAGACGGCCAGGGCGATGATGTCGGCGGCGAAGGCGACCGGCTCGGCGTGGAAATTGCCGCCGGACAGGGCCTCGTCGGCTTCCGGGAAGATGAGGGGATTGTCCGAGACGCCGTTGGCCTCGATCGCCAGGGTCGCGGCGGCCTGGCGCAGGATGTCCAGCGCCGCGCCCATCACCTGCGGCTGGCAGCGCAGGCAGTAGGGATCCTGCACGCGCTCGTCGGCCTTCAGATGCGAGGCGCGGATCGCCGAGCCGGCCATCAGCGCGCGCAGGGCCGCGGCGGTCTCGATCTGGCCGGCGTGGCGGCGCAGGGCGTGGATGCGCGGATCGAACGGCGTGTCCGAGCCCTTGGCCGCCTCGGTCGACAGCGCGCCGGTGACCAGGGCCGACTGGAACAGGCGCTCGGCCTCGAACAGGCCCGCCAGGGCGTTGGCGGTCGAGAACTGGGTGCCGTTCAGCAGGGCCAGGCCTTCCTTCGGCCCCAGGGTCAAGGGCGTCAGGCCCGCCGCCGCCAGGGCCTGGGCGGCCGGCAGGCGCGCGCCGCCGACGAAGATCTCGCCGACCCCGATCATCGTCGCGGCCATGTGCGACAGCGGCGCCAGGTCGCCCGAGGCGCCGACCGATCCCTGACAGGGGACCACCGGCGTCAGGTCCTGGGCCAGCATCGCCTCCAGCATCCGCGCGGTCTCGACCCGGACGCCCGAGGCGCCCTGCGCCAGGCTGGCCAGCTTCAGGGCCATCATCAGCCGGACCACCGGGACCGGGGAGGGCGCGCCGACGCCGGCGGCGTGGGACAGCACGATGTTGCGCTGCAGGGTCTCGAGGTCCGCGTCGCCGATGCGGACGCTGGCCAGCTTTCCAAAGCCCGTATTGATCCCATAGACCGGCTCGCCCTTGGCCAGGATGCGCGCGACGGCGGCCGCGCTGGCCGCGATCGCCGGCCAGGCCTCCGGCGCCAGGCGCGGCGTCGCCCCGCGATAGATCGCCTTCCAGTCGGCCAGCGGCGTGGCGCCGGGAATCAGGACCAGGGACGACGGTTCGACGTGAGACATGGATCAAGCTTTCGGGCGCCGAGGAGGGACGAAGCGGGCCCGAGGCGGATTTGCCCCTTTTGAAGCCCGGCGTCGAGGGCGCCGAGCCGACGGACGGCCGAAATCGAGATAGCCCGCGTTCTGCTTTCGGCGATTTCGGGTGGTTTCGACCAACCGCGCTTGAGTTCGACCGACGAACCCGGGATGCCCCTGGCGTTCCGCCTCGGGGTCGGCTTATCTCCCGCCCAAACCGGAGGACTCCCATGGACCTGCACGCGCTCACCGTCCCGACCTACGTCAACATGATGAAGGGCCTGATCGGCCAGCTTTCCAAGGGCGAGGCCTTCGCCGCCGAGACCGGCCTGGCGCCGGCCGACTTGATCGGCGCGCGCCTGGCGCCGGACATGTTCCCGCTGTCGACCCAGGTGCGCTTCGTCTGCGTGCAGGCCAGCGACCTCTTGCGCCACCTGACCGGCGCCGACTCGTTCGCGCCGGCCGAGGACGCGACCGACTTCGACGGCCTGCGCGCCCAGCTGACCGACGCCATCGCCCGGCTCGAGGCCGCGCCGGCCTCGGCGCTGGACGCGGCCAAGGACAAGGCGGTCGAGCTGAAGCTGCCCAACGGCATGGCGTTCGACATGACCGGCGAGCAGTTCGTCCGCGACTGGGGCTTCGCCCAGGTCTATTTCCACCTGACGACCGCCTACGCGATCCTGCGGCACAAGGGCGTTCCGCTGGGCAAGGCCGACTGGGTGCCGCACATGTTCGCCTACATCCGTCCGGGCACGCTGCCGGGCGGGTGAGTGGCGGAAAACGAGGGAAGCACGCAAATCCTGGTGGCGGGGGGCGGGATCGAACCGCCGACCTGTGGGTTATGAATCCACCGCTCTAACCATCTGAGCTACCCAGCCAGACCAGGAGGCGCGGCTTATAGGCGAGAAGCGCGCGGGATTTCAAGCGGCCGCGTCATCGGCGGCTGAAGAGGACCAGCGCGGCCACGCCCGACGCCAGCATGACGGCCGTGCTGATCCGGTAGAATCCGACGTTTGTCCTGAGCGAGCTCGGCAGGCCGGCCGTCGAGCCCCACAGGAGGTTCAGGCTGGGCGCGGGGCGTAGCGAAACCTCGGGGAGGTCCAGGCGGCGGTCGTCCTGGCGTTTGCCGGTGTCGCGCAGGTATCGCGCCTCGCGCTCGATGGTCAGCTTGAGCGCGTATTGCACAAGGGCGGAGCCGAACGCCGCGATGACGACCAGAATCTTGATCAGCGCCATTGCTAGTCCGCCACGATCGCCGCCGTCACCGCCCCCAGCGCCTTGACCGCGTCGGCGGGCGCCAGCCTCACCTGCAAGCCGCGCTGGCCGCCGTTGAGGAAGACATAGGGCTCGGCGAGGGCGGCCGCCTCCATCACCGTGGGCAGGCGCTTCTTCTGGCCGAAGGGACTGACGCCGCCGACCTTGTAGCCGGTGATCCGTTCGGCGTCCGGGACCGGGGCCATGACCGCCGACTTGCCCTTCAGGGCGGCGGCCAGTTTCTTCATGCTGACCTCCTTGTCCGAGGGCAGGATGGCGCAGGCGGGCTTGCCGTCCAGCAGGACGATCAGGGTCTTGAGCACCCGGCGCGGGTCCTCGCCCAGCGCCTCGGCGGCCTGCAGGCCCACGCGCTCGGCGCCCGGATCGTAGTCATACGTATGCAGGTCGAACGCGACGCCGGCCTTGGCGAGTGCGATCGTGGCGGGCGTGCTCTTGGACATGGTCAGCGTGATACCCAAGTGCCCCCTGTCTTGGAAAGCGCTCCCTGTCTTGTCATGGGCCCGCGTTGGAATACGGATAGACGATGACGCCTCTCGATCGACGGACCTTGCTGCGCGGCGCCCTGGGGCTGAGCGCGGCCGGGCTGCTGCCGGGCTGGGCGATGGCGGCTCAGGGCGGCCGATCGCCCGAGGCGTTGTCGGGCGACGAGATCAAGCTGACCGTCGGCCATACGATGGCCAGCATCGACGGCCGAAAGGGCCACGCCGTCGCGGTCAACGGCACGATCCCCGGTCCGCTGATCCGCCTGAAGGAGGGCCAGCGCGTCCGGCTGGCGGTGACCAACACGCTGGACGAGGAGACCTCGATCCACTGGCACGGCCTCTTGGTGCCGTTCGCCATGGACGGGGTGCCGGGTGTCAGCTTTCCGGGGATCAAGCCGGGCGAGACCTTCACCTACGATTTCCCGGTGCGCCAGAGCGGGACCTACTGGTGGCACAGCCATTCGGGCCTGCAGGAGCAGGTCGGCCACTATGGCCCGATCATCATCGACCCGGCGGGCGAGGACCCCATCCCCTATGACCGCGAGCACGTGGTGGTGCTGTCGGACTGGAGCTTCCTGCATCCGCACCAGTTGATCCGCAAGCTGAAGGCCCAGTCCGGCTATTTCAATCACCAGAAGCAGACCGTGGCCGGCCTGCTGAAGGGCCAGGACCAACCGCTGAAGGACCGCGTGGAATGGGCCCGGATGCGGATGGATCCCACCGACATCCTGGACGTCACGGGTTCGACCTACACCTATCTCGTCAATGGCCACGGGCCGGGCGACAACTGGACGGGTCTGTTCGCGCCGGGCGAGCGGGTGCGGCTGCGCTTCATCAACGCCGGGGCCATGACCATCTTCAACGTCCGGATCCCGGGCCTGTCGCTGGAGGTCGTCGCCGCCGACGGTCAGCCGGTCAACCCGCTGACGGTCGACGAATTCCAGATCGCCCCCGCCGAGACCTTCGACGTGATCGTGCGGCCGACCCAGGACAAGGCGTTCACCCTGGTCGCCGAGGCCTCCGACCGCTCCGGCCTGGCCCGCGCCACCCTGGCGCCGCGCCCCGGCATGACCGCCCCGGTCCCGCCGCTTCGCGAGCGCCCCCTGGCGACCATGAAGGACATGGGCATGGGGAACATGGGCGCGATGGGGCATGGCGGCATGGACATGCCGGGCATGGACATGTCGATGCGGTCCCAGGCCAACGCGCCGAACCTGCCGCTGACGCCGGGCGTCCAGACGGTCTCGCCGATGCCCCTGGACCGGCTCTCCGAACCGCCCCAGGGCCTGGAGGACGTCGGTCATCCGGTGCTGACCTATGGCGCTCTGGCCAGCCCGCATCCGCCGACCGACACACGGTCGCCGGGGCGGACCGTCGAGATCCACCTGACCGGCAACATGGAGCGCTTCATGTGGGCGTTCGACGGCCAGGCGTTCGGACCGCTGAAAAAGCCGATCGCCTTCCGCCGGAATGAGCGGGTGCGGGTGGTGCTGATCAACGACACCATGATGGCCCACCCGATCCACCTGCACGGCCATTTCTTCGAGCTGGTCAACGGGCAAGAGCGGCCGCCGCTGAAGCACACGGTCAATGTCGCGCCGGGCGGCAAGGTCGCCTTCGACCTGACGGCCAGCGAGCCGGGGGACTGGGCCTTCCACTGTCACCTGCTGCTGCACATGCACGCCGGGATGTTCAACGTCGTCACCGTGCGGCCGCTGGACGGAGAGGCCTGATGCTCTTCGTCGACCCGCCCGCGCAGCACGCTGGCCACGACATGCCGTCCATGGCGACGCCGGCGGCGCCCGCCGACCAGACCCAGCCGCCGCCGATCCCGACCGACCACGCGGCCGAGCGGGTCTATTCGCCGGCCGCCATGGCCGCCGCCCGCGCCCAACTGATGAAGGAGCACGGCGGCGTCAACGCCTGGACCGTTCGCCTCGACCAGCTGGAATATCGCGCCCGCGACGGCGCCGACGGCCAAAGCGTCGAGGGCGAGGCCTGGTGGGGCGGCGACGCTTCCCACTGGGTGGTCAAGGCGCGGGGCGAGCGCGCGGACCACAACGAGAAGGGCGATGGGGGCTGGGAACGCGGCGAGGCCCAGGTGCTGAAGGCCTGGCCGGCGGGGCCCTACTTCGATCTCCAGGCCGGCGTCCGCTACGACCTGGTCCGCCAAGGCGGCGGCCGGGGGCGAAGCTACGCCACGGTCGGCTTCGAGGGCCTGGCGCCCTACTGGATCAAGCTGGACGGGGCGGTGTTTCTGTCCGACCGGGGCAAGGTCTCGTCGCGGGCGCAGAGCGCCTATGACCTGCGCCTGACCCAGAAGCTGATCCTGCAGCCGCGCGTCGAGGCCGACCTGGCCGAGGCGGGCGCGGGGCGGCTGGAGGGCGGCCTGAGGCTGCGCTACGAGATCACGCGGGAATTCGCGCCCTATGTCGGCCTGGTGCGCGAGCGGACCTTCGGCGCGCTGACGCCGATCGGCGAGCGGGCCGCGAGCACCGCCTTCGTCATCGGCGTCCGCGCGTGGCGGTGACCGCGCCCGGCGCGGCGGGGGCTTGTCGCGCGCTCGAGCCTGGCCCAACATTCGTTTGAGCGGCCGCCACCCCTCCCGACGGACGGAGCCCAGAGAAGCGGCCGCCAGGCGAGGGAGTGGCGTGGATGGCGGACGCGATCGATTTCGACCGCATGAGGACCCTGGGCGACGTCGCCCGCTATCATGCCGAGGCGCGGCCGGACGCCGTGGCCTTGGTGTTCGAGGGGCGGGAGACCAGCTTCGCCGACTTCGACCGCCACACCAATCAGGTGGCCAACGCCCTGATCGCGGCGGGCCTCAAGGTCGGCGACCGCGTCGCCTATGTCGGCAAGAACAGCGACCACTATTTCGAGCTGTTGATCGGCGCGGCCAAGGCGGGGGTCGTGACCACGCCGATCGGCTGGCGCCTGGCCGCGCCCGAGATCGCCTATATCGTCGGCGACAGCGAGGCCAAGCTGGTCTTCGTTGGTCCGGAGCTGATCGGCCATGTCGAGGCGGTGGCGGCCGAGCTGACCCATCGTCCCGTGGTGATCGCCATGGAAGCGGACGGCGCCGGCGAGCACCGGACCTTCGAGGCCTGGCGCGACGCCCAGCCGGACACGGATCCGATGACGCCGATCAAGACCTCCGACATCGCCATCCAGCTCTACACCTCGGGCACCACCGGTCGGCCCAAGGGCGCGATGCTGACCCACGACAACATGCTGGCCATGCGCCGCGAGGCCGCGCTGAGGCCGCTGGACTGGAACCAGTGGGGTCCCGACGACGTCAGCCTGGTGGCGATGCCCGTGGCCCATATCGGCGGCACCGGATGGGGCCTCGTGGGCCTCTTCAACGGCGCCAAGGGCGTGGTGGCTCGCGAGTTCGACCCGACCAAGGTGCTGGACTTCATCGAGAAGGATCGCGTCTCGAAGATGTTCATGGTGCCGGCGGCGCTTCAGATCGTGGTGCGGCTGCCCCGGGCCCGCGAGGTCGACTATTCGCGCCTGTCGCACATCCTGTATGGCGCGGCGCCGATCCCGCTGGACCTGCTGCGCGAGTGCATGGAGGTGTTCGGCTGCGGCTTCGTCCAGCAGTACGGCATGACCGAGACGACCGGCACGGTGGTCTATCTGCCGCCCGAGGACCATGACCCGGCCGGCAACACGCGCATGAGGGCGGCGGGCCTGCCGATGCCGGGCGTCGAGATCAAGGTGATCGACGAGGCCGGGAACAGCGTGCCGGCCGGGACGGTGGGCGAGGTGGCGATCCGCTCTCTGGCCAACATGGCCGGCTACTGGAAGCTGGACGAGGCGACGAAGAAGACCATCGACGCCGACGGCTGGCTGCGCACCGGCGACGCCGGCTACCTGGACGAGGACGGCTACCTCTTCATCCACGACAGGGTGAAGGACATGATCATCTCGGGCGGCGAGAACATCTATCCGGCCGAGGTCGAGAGCGCCGTCTATGGCCACCCGCACGTGGCCGAGGTGGCGGTGATCGGCGTCCCCGACGACAAGTGGGGCGAGGCCGTCAAGGCGGTGGTCGCGCCCAAGCCCGGTGTCACGCCGGACGCCGCCGACATTATCGCCTTCGCCCGGTCGCGGATCGCCGGCTTCAAGGCGCCCAAGAGCGTGGACTTCGTGCCGGCCCTGCCGCGCAACGCCTCGGGCAAGATCCTGCGACGCGAACTGCGCGCGCCCTATTGGGAAGGCCGCGAGCGGCAGGTGAACTGAGAGTTCGGATCCTCCCCCGCGTCGCGGGGGAGGTGGCCCAGAGGGCCGGAGGGGGCAAGCTGGACATCGGTCGCGTCGGCCCCCTCAGTCACTTCGTGACAGCTCCCCCGCGACGCGGGGGAGCATCACGCTCTAAATGTTTGATTTAGGGCCGCTACTCGACGAACGCTTCGACCGACTCCCGCGTGCCCAGCAGGAACGCGTCGGCCACCAGGGTCAGCGGGCGGGCGTCGACCTCGGACTCGCGGCGCGCGATCAGGGTCGCGAACCGGTCGTAGAGCCCCGGATACTCCCGGTTCTCGCCGACCTCGACCGGCTGGCCGTCGAGGGTCAGTTCGGCGCCGCCCATCGACAGCTTCAGGACGCCGTCGTCGGTCCGTGCCGTCAGGTCCCAGGTCTGGGGGCCGGTCTGCAGGAAGTCCAGATCGGCCGTGATCCGCGCGCCGTCGAGATTGGTCATGTCGACATGGGCGGCGACCGGCGACTGGACGTTTTCGGGCACCTGCAGCGTCGCGCCGGTGACGAACGCCTCGGTCGGCAGGATCTCGGTCAGGATCGACAGGGCGTTGATGGCCGGGTCGAAGACGCCCAGGCCGCCGGCCTCCCAGATCCAGGTCTGGCCCGGATGCCAGCGGCGGACGTCCTCGCGCCATTCGATCGCGACCTCGCGGACGCGGCGGGTCGAGAGCCAGGCCTTGGCGGGGGCCACGCCGGCGGCGAAGCGCGAGTGCCAGCTGGTGAACAGGACGACGCCCTGGGCGCGAGCGACGGCGGCGAGCTCGGCCACCTCGCCGACGCTGGCGCCGGGGGGCTTTTCCAGGAAGACGTGCTTGCCCGCGCGCAGGGCGGCCAGGGCGGTCTCGCGCCGGGCCTGGGGCGGCGTGCATAGCGCCACGGCGTCCAACGCCGGCCCCTGGGCGAGCATTTCCTCGATGTCGTGGAAGACCGGCAGGACCCCGAGGTCGGGCTTGGTCCGGCTGGCGGCGGCGACCAGCCGATAGCGCGCGTCGGCGGCCAGGGCGGGGATGTGCTGGTCACGGGCGATCTTGCCCACGCCGACGAGGCCGATCCGGATCACGCTGTTTCCTCCCGCGCGGCTGTCAGCGCCGCAGCGGCCTAATTATAGTATAAATGCGGGCGCGCAAGCCGGCGCGCAAGAAAAGGGAGCGCGGCCCGAGGGCGGCGCTCCCGAGAAGGGAAGAGATTTAAGGGTCCGGGAGCAGGGGAAAGGCGCTCCCGCCCCCTTTACCGGCCCGGCGACACGGGCAGGCTCCGGGCCGCCAGGCTGACCTGGGCGGTGGAGGACAGAGCCCGGGACGAGGCGCCCAGGGCGATTTCATACTGGCCAGCCGCGATCGACCAGCCGTGGGCCTTGCCGTCCCAGACGGCCAGCAGGCGCGGATCGATCGTCAGGACGACATGCTGGCTGGCGCCGGGGGCGAGGGCCACCTTCTGGAAGCCCGCCAGGCGCTTGGGCGCTTCCCAGGTCGCGCCATTGGCCCCGGCCTTCGGCGAGACATAGACCTGGGGCACGTCCTTGCCGGCGCGGGGGCCCACGTTCTTGACGTCGAAACTGACCGTGACCTTGTCGCCGACCGCGGCGGCCTTGAGGTTCGAATAGGCGAACCGGCTGTAGGACAGGCCGTGGCCGAACGGGAACAGCGGCTGGATCCGCTTCAGGTCGTACCACTTGTAGCCGACGGCCGCGCCTTCGATCGAATAGTCGACGTCGAACGGCTGGTCCTTGGCCTTGTCCAGGCCGTCCAGCTTGGGACGCGGCAGGTCGGCTTCGCTCCGGGGGAAGCTGACCGGCAGGCGGCCCGAGGCGTCGACCTCGCCCGACAGCACGCGAGCGATCGCCTCGCCGCCGGCCGTGCCCGGGTACCAGGCCTCGACCACGGCGCCGACCTTGTCGAGCCACGGCATCAGCACCGGGCCGCCGGTGGTCAGGACCACGACCGTCTTGCGGTTCGCCGAGGCGACGGCGTCGATCGTGGCGTCCTGGTTCTTGGGCAGCGCCAGGGTGTGGACGTCCTCCGACTCGGTGGTCCACTGGTCGGCGAAGACCAGGGCGACGTCGCTGGCCGCGGCCAGCTTGGCGGCGCGGGCGGGATCGGTCCCGTCGTCATAGACCACCTTCGCCCCCGGATAGCGCTTGGCCAGGGCCTTCAGCGGCGAGGAGGGATAGTAGATCACCGGGCCCGGCCAGGTCGCGGGCGTCAGGCCCTTCACCGCGCGTCCGCCGACCGGATAAACCTGGGACGAGCCGCCGCCCGACAGCACGCCGACGTCGGCGTGGCCGCCGATCACGGCGATGGTCCTGGCAGTCTTGGCCAGGGGCAGCAGGCCGCCATCGTTCTTCAGGAGGACGATGGCTTCCTCGGCGTCGGCCTGGGTGATCTTGGCGTGGGCCGCCAGCATCGCGGCCGGCAGGTCGTTGGTCGCGGGCTTGGTCACCGGGTGATCGACCGCGCCGCTGGCGAACAGGGCGCGCAGCACCCGGCGGGCCATGTCGTCGATCCGGGCCTGACTGACGGCGCCGGCGGCGAGGTCGGCCTTCAGCGGCGCGCCGAAGAAGGGCTGCTTGTCGAAGGCTTCGCCGGCCGATTCCTGGTCGAGACCGGCATTGGCCGCCTTGGCCGACGAGTGGTCGGCGCCCCAGTCCGACATGACATAACCCTTGTAGCCCCAGTCCTTCTTCAGGACTGTGTTCAGCAGCCAGTCGTTCTCGCAGGCGTAGTCGCCGTTGACGCGGTTGTAGGCGCACATCACCGAGTGCGGGTCCGAGCGCTCGATGGCGAACTGGAAGGCCAGCAGGTCGGAGGTCCGCGCCTCGGCGTCGCCGATGTTGGAGCTGACCACGAAGCGGCCGGTCTCCTGGGCGTTGAGGGCGTAGTGCTTGATGGTCGAGACGATGTGGTTGGACTGGATGCCGCGGATCTGGGCGGCGACCATGGTCCCGGCCAGCCAGGGATCCTCGCCGCCATATTCGAAGTTCCGGCCGTTGCGCGGCTCGCGCATCAGGTTGATCCCGCCGGCCAGCTGGACGTTGAAGCCGGACGCCCGCGCCTCGGCGCCGATCATCGCGCCGCCCTTGAAGGCCAGTTCGGGATTCCAGGTGGCGGCGGTGGCCAGGCCCGAGGGCAGGGCGGTGCGCGGGCGCAGGTCCTGGTGGCTGCCCTGGGTGGCCACGCCGACGCCCGCGTCGGTCTGCCACTGGCCCGGAAGCCCCAGGCGCGGCACGCCGGCGACATAGCCGGCCGAGGCGTCCAGCGAGGCGGCGGGCCGGGCGTACCTCGGCTTCATGTCCGAGCCGAAATAGCCGAAGATGACCGTGAACTTCTCGTCGTTGGTCATCGCCTTCAGGACGAGGTCGGCGCGGCGGTCCGGCGACAGTTTCGGGTTCAGCCAGGGATGCGCGGGCTGGCTCGCCTTCGGCGGGGCCTTCGGGGCGGCGGGCTTGGCGGCCTGGGCGTAGGCCGGGCTCGCGATCAGGGCCGAGGCGCCGATCAGCAGCGCCAGTCGCGGGCCGCGCCAGTTCGTCCGGGTCATGTTTCCTCCGTCGTCTTCTTCTTGCGCCCCGCGCGGCTTCGGACCGGGTCGGGGGAGGGGTTCAAGTCTTGCGTCGAGGCGGCGCGCCGCTTCGGACCGGACCGGTGGACTCGCGCACCACAAGGCTGTGTCGCGCGAGGAAGGGGGTATTGGTCTTGCCCGCGCCCTCGTTGACGCTCCACGCGCCCAGGGTCTGCAGCGCGCGCAGGGCCATCTGCTCGAAGGGCTGGCGGATCGTGGTCAGCGACGGCCAGATCACCCCGGCGATCGGCGCGTCGTCGAAGCCGACGACCGAGAGGTCGTCGGGAATCCGCAGGCCGCGCCGCTGGGCTTCCATGCAGGTGGCGGCGGCCATGTCGTCATTGGCGGCGAAGATCGCGGTCGGCGGCTCGTCCAGCTCCAGCAGGCGCCTGGCCGCTTCGAGACCCGTCTTGAAGGTGAACTCGCCCTGCACGATCAGCTCGGGTCCGGGGCGCGGCAGGCCGGCGGCGGCGTAGGCCTCGAAGAAGCCGTTGCGGCGCAGGGTGCTGGCCACGTGATCGGGATGGCCGGCGATGTGGCCGATGCGGGTGTGTCCCAGCGAGAACAGGTGCTCGACCACCTCGCGGGCGGCGGCGCGGTCGTCCATGGCGAAGGCCGGGAACTGCGGGTCCGGCGTGGTGGGCGAGATCAGCACGCAGCGCACGTCGAGCTCGCGCATCAGGGCCTTCATCGGCCCGAAATCGCACTCGGGCGGCAGCAGGATCATCTCGCGAATCCCGCTGTCCTCGACGAAGGCGCGGATGCGGTCGTCCCAGCCGGGAATGGGGCCTTCCGACAGGTCGACCGAAAGATGGCGGCCCGTCTCGACGCAAGCCAGCAGCAGGGCGTGGTGAACGCGGGTGTGGTAGCCGCCCGACGGATCGCCCATCAGCACGCCCACCGACCCCGAACCGCGCGCGCGCAGGCTGCGGGCCACGGCGTTGGGCTGGTAGTCGAGATCCTTCATGGCCGCGCGGACGCGGTCGCGCGTCCTGGCGCTGACGCTGTCGTGATCGTTGAGGACGCGAGACACGGTCTTGGGCGAAACGCCCGCCCGTTCGGCCACGTCGTTGATCGTCGTCATGGATTCTACCCGCGTCTCGCCGCTCGAGCCTGGCGCACGCCATCACTCCACGGCGACGCCCGCAAGACCGCGAACGTCCGAAGCCATAAAGGATGCTGTCCCGCTTGTCATGTGCCAAGACAATATCGGGTCAAATATGAACGGACATAGAGACAATTTAGGACATTTTCGGGAAGCCTCGACGGTCAGGGCTTGGCGTTCCAAGCGCGGGCGCGGGCGCGGACAGGCATTGTGTCCATATTGAAAGTTAGCGCTATCAGTCGCGGCGCGATGGAAGATTCGGTCAATTTATACAACAAGATAATGTTTTCAGGTCTGAGACAAATCGCCTGCCGGGAGCGCTTCTCGTGTCTCCCGTGGCGTTCGCTCGCCGCGAAAAGGCTGCCTCCTGGAAAATGACAACGTTGACATTTTCGTTGACTTGGTTGGGACATATGCGAAATGTGACGGCGTTCGGGGAAGGCGTGGGGCCGGAATCGGACGTCCGGCGCCGGGTCGTCCGGAGATGGACAAGGCGGGACATCCGCCCGTCCCGCTCCGTCGAGCCTTCGCCTTCGCCCTCGACATCCGCCGACAAGAGCGGCGGCGCGAGGCGCGAGCGGTCAACAAGAACGAACTATTGGGGAGCGAGGAATTGTCACAGGAAGCAAGGAAAGCCGCGTTCAAGCGTGGCCTGACGCTGGCGCTCGTCGCCGGCGCGTCGCAGCTGGCGCTGGCCAGCGGCGCCTTCGCCCAGACGGGCGGCAACGACACCCAGGTCGAAGAGATCGTCGTCACCGGCGTTCGCGGATCGCAGCTGAAGTCGGTCGACATCAAGCGCAAGGAAACCGCGCTGGTCGACGCGATCTCGGCCGAGGACATCGGCAAGCTGCCCGACGTCACCATCGCCGACTCGCTGCAGCGCATTTCGGGCGTGCAGATCCAGCGTGACGCCGGCGAAGGCAAGACGGTCAATATCCGGGGTCTGGCCCAGGTCATCACCCTGCTGAACGGCGAGCAGTACCTCAGCGCCGGCAACATGGGCTCGGCCCAGCCGAACCTGCTGGACGTGCCCTCGCAGCTGATGAACCAGGTGCTGGTCTACAAGTCGACCAATCCGCTGAACCCCCTGTCGGGCATCTCGGGCACGATCGACCTGAAGACCCGCCGTCCGTTCCAGTTCGGCGAAGGCTTCAGCCTGGCGGGCGCGGCCGAGGGCCAGCGCGGCGACCGCACCAAGGACAACGACTACCTGCTGAACGGCGTCGTCAACTGGCGCAACGATCGCGTCGGCCTGATGCTGTCGGCCGCCGGCAGCAAGGCCAATCTGGGCGACAACTCGTCGGGCGCCGTGGGCCTGTCGGGCAATAACGACTGGGGCGGCTCGGCCCCGAACAACTTCGTCTCGCCGCACGGCTACGAGAGCTTCAACCGCGTCGTCGAGCGCAAGCGCCTGGGCGTCAACGCCTCGTTCGAAGCCAAGCTGGGCGAGGGCTTCACCCTGATCGCCGAGGGCTTCTACGCCAAGCTGGATGAATACAATCGCGGCGCCGGCATCAACATCTCCAACCGCTGGGACGGCGGCGCCTTCGGGGTCTGGAACCCGCCGACCGTGTTCCAGAACGCCGGCGTGAAGAGCCCGGGCAACGGGATGCCTTGGCTGGCCGTCCAGCAGTATGACATCAATGCCTGGTGGGTGAACTCCTTCACCGTCAACCGCACGACCAAGTCGAACTCGAAGAACTACAACCTCGAGCTCAACTACGACAACGGCGGTCCCTTCACCTCGGAGGTGCGTGCCATCCGCGCCAACGGCCACCGTCTGAGCATGAACGGCCAGGTGCAGGGCGACCTGTCGAACTGGCAGTACGCCGACGGCCGCTTCAACCTGTTCCGCGACCCGAACGACCGCACCCGCGGTCCGTTCTATCCGAAGGGCATCTGCGACCAGTATCCGGCCAGCCAGCGCAGCAATTCCGTCGTCGGCAGCGCCGGCGGCTGCTATCTGAACCCGAACCCGCTGGGCTACGGCGCCAACCCGCAGCTGCACTACGACATCAGCGGCGATCATCCGGTCTGGAGCGGCTTCGACCGTCCGCTGGTCGGAGGCCTGGGGGCCGGCAAGTCCCTCAAGGACTACATGGCCAACAAGGACAGCTACGCCGTCGCGGCCTTCTCGTCGGAAGGCAATAACGAGGTCAACTCGGACATGAACGTGTTCCGGGCGGACGGCCATTATCGTTTCGACGACAAGCTGCTGGGCTTCATCACCAAGGTCGACGGCGGCGTTCGGTTCAGCGACCGCTCGGTCAGCGTCGAGCAGTTCCACCTGTTCTCGAACTTCTACGGCGGCACGCCGGGCGCGGTGCAGGCCAATGGCCAGCCGGTGCCGGCCTCGGGCTGCGAGGCCCAGTGGAAGGCCATCGACGTCGTGATGAACCAGAACCAGTGCCAGGCGGGCGAGTTCGTGCCCGATCCAGTCACGGGCAAGCCGGTGTTCCAGGGCTATACGGTCAACAAGCCGACCAAGCTCGGGACCTACAACAACCTGATCTGGGTGAATAACCTGGGCGGCGTCACCTCCGGCATTCCGGGCTTCTGGGCGGTCGATCCGCGCGACTTCGACAATGTCGAGGCCTTCCACAAGAAGGTGTTCGGCGGCGCGATCCGCGAGATCGTTCCTGGCCAGACCTACGACGTGACTCTGAAGGAGCAGAGCGCCTATGGCGCCTTCAACTTCGCGCTGGGCAATCTGCACGGCGACGTCGGCCTGCATGTCATCGAGACCAAGCTTACGGTGAAGCAGAACCTGACCGGCGACACCCGCAACTACGGCGACACCAACGCCGACGCGGGCGATCAGGTCACCTCGCGCAAGTACACCGACTGGCTGCCGTCGCTGAACGCGGTCTACGACCTGGACGACCACTGGAAGTTCCGCTTCGCCTACGCCAAGACCATGCAGCCGCTCGACCTGGGCAGCTATGGCGGCGGCCTGAAGATCAACACCGCCGACTGCGGCGCGGCCCTGCCGAACGTCCGTTGCGTGACCAGCGCCAACGCCGACGGCAACCCGAACCTGGATCCCTGGCGCTCGTCCAACTTCGACGGCGCGGTGGAATACTATTTCGGGCGCGCCTCGATGCTGAACATCTCGGCGTTCCAGCTGAAGATCGACAGCTTCGTCACCGGCGGCCAGACCACCGGCCGCTTCCCCGACCAGGACGGCGTCATCCGCCGCACGGTCAATGTAAGCCTGCCCATCCAGGGCGACGGCGGCTCGGTGAAGGGTCTGGAAGTCGGGGCCAAGGTGGCGTTCAGCGACGTCATCCCGGACGTGCGGCTGCTGTCGAACTTCGGCGTCGACACCAACTACACCTACTCGCCCAGCCACGAGAGCCGCAAGGACCTGACCGGCAGCGAGATCCCGTTCTTCGACAACTCCAAGCACCAGTTCAACCTGGTGGGCTGGTATCAGGACCAGAAGCTGCAGGCGCGGGTGGCCTACAACTACCGCACCGATCGCCTGTCCGGCACGATGGGCGGCGGCGGCGACGCGGTCATCCCGATCATGCAGAAGGCCACCGGCTATGTGGACGTGAACGTCAGCTACAACGTTCGCGACAACGTCACCGTCTACTTCAACGGGTCGAACGTCACCGGCGAAATCGAGAACTACTATCTGCGGTTCGCCCCCGGAAAGACCCAGTACGCCAACCAGAACGAGTTCGAGCCCCGCTACACGCTGGGCATCCGGGCTCGCTGGTAGCGCCTCCCCGTCACCTCCTGCTGGCCGCCGTGGAAGCCCCACGGCGGCGCTTTTTCGCGGGAGGCGGGCTGTCCGATGCTGGCGTGAGCCGTTAGCGTTGGGCAGCCGGACGACAAGAGACCGGGTGGGAGCGTTCGATGGGTGAAGGCAGGATCCAGAAGCTGGTGATCGTCGGCGGCGGGACCGCCGGCTGGATGGCCGCCGCCGCCCTGCGCCGGCACTTCCAGGGCGGACCGCTGGAGATCACCCTGGTCGAAAGCGCCGAGATCGGCGCGATCGGGGTGGGCGAGGCGACCATTCCCACCATTCGCGGCTTCTATCGGTCGTTGGGCCTGTCCGACGCCGAGGTGATGCGGGCGACGCAGGCGACCTGCAAGCTGGGCATCCGCTTCAACGGCTGGCTGCGCGAGGGCGAAAGCTTCATCCATCCGTTCGGCCATTTCGGCCAGGACCTGAACGGCGTGCCGTTCCACCACTATTGGCGAAAACTGGCGGACGGCGGCGAGCCGACCGACATCGCCGACTATTCGCTGGGCGCGTCGCTGGCCAGGGCCGGCAAGTTTATGCCGCCGCCGCGCGATCCGGCCTCGACGGTCTCGGTGTACGACTGGGCGCTGCATTTTGACGCCGGCCTGTTCGGCCAGCTGATGCGCCGGGTAGCCGAGGACAACGGCGTGCGCCGGATCGACGCCCGGATCGTCAAGGTCAATCTGAGACCCGACGACGGCCGCGTCGCCTCGCTGGACCTGTCGAACGGCCAGACTCTGGAGGGCGATCTCTTCATCGACTGTTCGGGCTTCCGGGGTCTCCTGATCGAGGAGGCGCTGGGGACCGGCTACGAGGACTGGAGCGACCTGCTGTTCTGCGACCGGGCCTGGGCCGTGCAGAGCGAGGGCGTCGGCGAGCCCATGCCGTACACGGACGTCACGGCCCATGCGGCCGGATGGCGCTGGCGGATCCCGCTGCGCCATCGCTATGGCAACGGCTATGTCTACGCGTCCCGCTATATCAGCGACGAGGACGCCTTGGCCGAGCTGAAGGCCGCCGTGCCCGACGCCCTGCTGCACGAGCCGCGCCGGATCACCTTCACCCCGGGCCGTCGCAAGAAGGTCTGGAACAAGAACGTCATCGCGCTGGGCCTGGCGTCCGGCTTCCTCGAACCGCTAGAAAGCACCTCGATCGCCCTGATCGAGACAGGCATCGAGAAGATCAAGGCGCTGTTTCCGGACCGCGACCTCGCGCCCGAGCTGGCCGACGAGTTCAACGACTGGTCGCGCCGCGAGATGGAGCGGGTGCGCGACTTCATCATCCTGCACTATTGGGCCAATCGGCGGGGCGACACGGCGTTCTGGCGCGACTGCAACGCCGTCGCCTTGCCCGATGATCTCAAGCGCAAGGTCCAGCTGTTCGTCCAGCGCGGCCACTTCGTGCGCTATCGCTGGGAGATGTTCGCGCCGACCAGCTGGATGGCGATCTATGCCGGCTTCGAGCTGCTGCCCCAGGGGATCGACCCGGCGCTGGACGGCGTCGACGCCAAGGCGCTGGGCCCGCCGCTGGCCCGGATGCGCCAGGCCGTTCGCGAGGCCGTCGCCTCGGCCCCGACCCACGGCGCCTTCCTCGACCAATTCTCCCGCCCGGCCGCCATGACGGCGGCGCGCTAGGACATGACGATGAGCCACGCCAACCCCAACGCCATCCGTAAGATCGTCATCGTCGGCGGCGGCTCGGCCGGCTGGATCACGGCGGCGATGCTCAGCCACTATTTCCAGAACGGCGGCTGCCAAGTCGAGCTGGTGGAGTCCGAGGAGATCGGCACGATCGGCGTGGGCGAGTCGACCATCCCGCCGTTCCTGCAATTGATCGCCAGCCTGGGCATCGACGAGCGCGCCTTCATTCAGGCCACCCAGGCGAGCTTCAAGCTGGGTATCCGCTTCGAGGACTGGAAGCTGAAGGGCCAGCACTACTACCACCCCTTCGGCGCCATCGGCGGCCCGATCGGTCCGCACGAGTTCTATCAGTGCTGGCTGCGGGCCAAGGCCAACGGCCATCCTTCGGAGCTGCAGGACTTCGCGCCGGGGACGGTCATGGCCGACCAGTGGAAGTTCATGCTGCCGTTCCGCGCCCAGCGCTCGTTGATCTCGGGCGCCAGCTACGCCCTGCATGTCGACGCGCGGCTGGTCGCCAAGTTCCTGCGCGACTTCGCCGAGGCGCGCGGCGTCAAGCGCACCGAAGGCATCGTCACCGACGTCGTCACCCGTCCGGACGGCGCGGTCGCCAAGGTCGTGATGAAGGACGGCCGCGAGGTCGAGGGCGATCTCTTCATCGACTGCTCGGGCTTCCGCGCCTTGCTGATCGGCAAGACCCTGAACGCGCCGTTCGACGACTGGTCGGACATGCTGCTGTGCGACCGCGCGGTGGTGGTGCAGACCCAGAACGTCGGCGATCCGCATCCCTTCACCCTGTCCAGGGCCGAGGACGCCGGCTGGCGCTGGCGCATCCCGCTGCAGCACCGGGCCGGCAACGGCTACGTCTTCAGCAGCCGCCATCTCGGCGACGACGAGGCCCGCGCCACACTGGTGAGGAATCTCCAGGGACCGGCGCTGATGGAGCCGATGTTCATCCCGTTCAAGACCGGCGTGCGCCGCCGCCTGTGGGACAAGAACGTCGTGGCCGTGGGCCTGGCGGGAGGCTTTATCGAACCGCTGGAGTCGACGGCCCTGCACCTGATCTATCGCGGCGTGGACTTCCTGCTGCGCTTCTTCCCCGACCGCGACTTCGATCCGACCCTGGCCGCCGAATACAATCGGCGCATGGTCGCCGACTATGAAGAGATCCGCGACTTCATCGTGCTGCACTACTGCACGACCCAGCGCGACGACACGCCGTTCTGGCGCGACGTCCGCCGGGCGCCGATCCCCGAGAGCCTGAAGGAACGCATGGCGCTCTTCCAGGCCCACGGGGGGCTGCGCGAAGGGGTCGACGAGATGTTCCGCAACCCGTCCTGGCAGTCGATCATGGAGGGCATGGGCGTGCGCCCGCGCCGCTACCAGCAGCTGGTCGACACCGCGCCCTACGCGGTGATCGCCCAGACCCTGGACCAGTCGAAGCCGATGCTGGCCGCCGAGGTCGCCGGCCTGCCCAGCCACGGACAGTTCCTGGCCCAGAACTGCCCCGCGCCGCCGCCGGAGGCCGCGGCGGCGCCGTTCAAGACCGTGGCCTGAGGGGGTCTAGACACCCAGCAAGGTCGCCGCCTCGTCCAGCCCGCGCTTGCGGGCCGCGTCGGCCGCGGTGTCGCCCTTGTCGTTGCGCGCGCGCCGGTCCGCCCCGCGCGCCAGCAGGAGGCGCGCCGTCGCCACCGCGTCCTCCTCGTTGCAGGGGCCGGAAGC
>NZ_SZWJ01000074.1:0-20823 GCF_012184455.1 Caulobacter sp. SSI4214
ATCGGGCGCGTCGATGGGCGGCGGCTCGATCACGCCGCCCGGGATCGGCGTGGCCTTCAGCCGAGGCAGGGCCGCGGACATGAACGTGCGCCAGATCTCCGCCGGAGCGCCGCCGCCGGTGACGCGCTTCATCGGCGTGGCGTCGTCCTTGCCGGTCCATACCGCCGTGACGAAGCCGCCCGTATAGCCGACGAACCAGGCGTCCTTGTAATCGCTGGTGGTGCCGGTCTTGCCGGCGATGTCGTAGCCGGCGACCTTGGCGCGCGTGCCGGTGCCGGCGGCCACGACCTGGCGCATCATCTGGTTCATGTACTGCAGCGCCGGCGAGCCGATCACCGCCGAGCGGGCCTGCTTCTCGACGCCATGGTCGTACAGCACCTTGCCGCTGGCGGTGCGGATGCGCTCGATGCCGTAGCCCTTGGCCAGGAAGCCGCCGTTCGAGAACGGGGCGTAGGCCTGGGCCATCTCCATCGGCGAAACCTCGACCGCGCCCAGCGCCATCGACGGGTCCAGCTGAATCTTGCTGGTGATGCCCAGCCGCTTGGCGGTGTTGGCGACGTTGCTGGTGCCGACCTCGTTGGCCAGACGCGCGGCGACCGTGTTGATCGACTGGGCCAGGGCGGTCTGCAAGGTGATCTGGCCCAGATACTTGCCGGTGTAGTTCTTGGGCTCCCAGTTGCCGATCTTCACGGGCTCGTCGACGACCATCACATTGGGCGTGCGGCCGGCCTCCATGGCGGTCAGGTAGACGAACGGCTTGAAGGCCGAACCCGCCTGGCGACGGGCCGTGGTGGCGCGGTCGAACTGGCTCTCGGCGTAGTCGGCGCCGCCGACATAGGCGCGGATGCGACCCTCGCCGTCGATCGACACCAGCGCGGCTTGCTGGACACCCTGGGCCGCGTGGCCGTCGACGCCCAGCTTCACCGCGCGCTCGGCGGCGACCTGGATCGGCAGGTCCAAGGTGGTCTCGACCACCAGGTCCTCGGTCGGCTCGCCGACCAGCGAACGCACCTGGGCGTCGATATAGTCGGTGAAGTACTGGGCGCGCTGGTTGGCCAGGGTGGCCGAGACCTGCACCGGGGTCTTGAAGGCCTCGTCGCGCTCCTCCGGCGTGATCGCCTTGATGCGCACCATCTCGTCCAGGACGATGGTGGCGCGGCGGGCGGCGCGGTCCTTGGCGGCGACCGGCGAATAGCGCGCCGGGCCCTTCATCATGCCGGCCAGCAGGGCGGCCTCGCCCAGGGTCAGGTCCTTGGCGGGCTTGTTGAAATAGCGTTGCGAGGCCGCCTCGATGCCATAGGCGCCGGCCCCGAAATAGACCCGGTTCATGTAGAGGGCCAGGATCTGCTTCTTGGAGAACTTCATCTCCAGCCAGATGGCCAGGATCAGCTCCTGGGCCTTGCGGCGATAGTTCTGGGCCGGGCTCAGGAACAGGTTCCGCGCCAGCTGCTGGGTGATGGTCGAGCCGCCGCGCTGCGGGCCGTCATGCGTGGCGTTCCACGCCAGCGAACGCATGATGCCCCAGGGGTTGAAGCCGAAGTGGTGGTAGAACTGGCGGTCCTCGATCGCCACGAAGGCGGCCGGCACGTATTTGGGCAGGGCGTCGATGTCGACGGGCGGCGCGTACTGGCTGCCCCGCACGGCCAGCAGGGCGCCCGAACGGTCCAGATAGTTGATCGAGGGCTGGCGCTTGACGTCGTAGAGCTTGGACGTGTCGGGCAGGTCGCTGGCGAACACGGCGAAGAAGGCGACGCAGAAGATCAGCCCCCAAACGCCGACCACGGTCCCCCAATAGATCAGGGCCTGGAGCGGGGTGCGTTGCGGCTTCGCCGGCTTGTTCCCGCCGAAGGGTCCGTTCGCCATGGTCGTCCTGTTCCAAGAGGGCCCAAGAGGGCGCGCGCCCGCGCGCGCTTTCGCGCGTTCGGTTTAGCCGAACGCCACAGAACGCGCGATAAGATTGACGAGACGTGAACGAACCTTAAGGCGCGCTTGTGGCGCCCCGCGCGCCGCGCCAAGGCGCCGGTTGCGATCGAGCGCTCGGACGAGGGGGCGGCCATGACGCCCTTGGCCCCGCCGTTGGAGGCTGCCAAAAGGACCGTCGTGTACGTTCCTCCCGATTCTCCCCAGCTCGAACACGCGCGCGACGTCCTGCGGCGGACGTTCGGTCATGCCGATTTCCGGGGGATGCAGGCCGGGGTCATCAACGAGATCCTGGCCGGCCATAGCGCCATGGCCGTGCTGCCCACCGGCGGCGGCAAGAGCCTGTGCTACCAGATCCCGTCGCTGATCCGGCCGGGCGTGGGCCTGGTGGTCTCGCCGCTGATCGCGCTGATGGCCGACCAGGTCCAGGGCCTGCGCCAGGCCGGCGTGGCGGCCGAGCGGCTGGACAGCAACATCTCGCTGGACGAGCGCTCGGACATCTGGCGACGCATCGACGCCGGCGAGGTCGACATGCTGTACCTGTCGCCCGAAGGCCTGATGCAGCCTTGGATGCTGGAGCGTCTGTCGCGCACGCCGCTGGCGCTGATCGCCGTCGACGAGGCCCACTGCGTCAGCCAATGGGGCCACGATTTCCGACCCGAATACCGGATGCTGGGGCGGCTGGCCGAGCTCTTCCCCGATGTCCCGCGCCTGGCTGTCACGGCCACGGCCGACGCCCGCACCCGAGACGATATCCGGGCCGAGCTCCGCTTGCAGGGCGCGGCCGAGTTCGTCGACAGCTTCGCCCGGCCCGAGCTGGCGCTGTCCGCCGAGCGCAAGCGCGGCAAGGGCCACGACCGGGTGGTGGAACTGGTGCTGGAGCGGCCGGGACGGTCCGGCGTGATCTATGCCGGCTCGCGCGACGGAACCGAGAAGCTGGCCGAACGGCTCAACGCCGAGGGCGTGCCGGCCCTGGCCTATCACGCGGGTCTCGACAAGGCCGTCCGCGCGCGCCGGCTGGAGGACTTCCTGGAAGCCGACGCCGCGGTGATGGTGGCGACCATCGCGTTCGGCATGGGGGTCGACAAGCCCGACGTCCGCTACGTGATCCACGCCGATCCGCCCGCCGCCATCGAGGCCTATTGGCAGGAGGTCGGCCGGGCCGGCCGCGACGGCCAGCCCGCCGAGGGCATCACCCTCTACGGCTCGGCCGACATGGCCTGGGCGGGCCGCCGCATCGAGACGCGCGAGGCGCCCGACGAGGTCAAACAGGTCCAGGCGCGTAAGCTGCGCCAGTTCTATGCGATGCTGGAAGGGGTCACCTGTCGCGCCGCCGCCGTCCGTCGCTATTTCGGCGAGGAGGGCGTGGCCCGCTGCGGGGTCTGCGACGTCTGCGTCTCGCCGCCCGCGGCGGTCGACGCCACGGAGGCCGCCCAGAAGGCCCTGTCGGCGGCGCACCGCATGGGCGGCCGCTTCGGGCGCGGGCGGCTGATCGACCACCTGCTGGGCAAGACCAAGGACGTGACGCCCCAAGAGGCGCAGCTGCCGACCTTCGGCATCGGCCGCGAGCTCAGCCAGCCGGCCTGGCGCGACCTGTTCGACACCCTGATCTTCGAGGGCCTGCTGCGCGAGGATCCCAATGACGGCCGACCGCTGATCGGCCTGGGCGACATCGAGGGCGTGCGGCAGGTCTATCGCGGCGAGCGACGGGTGGCCCTGCGCCAGATGACCGACGCGCCCGAGACCGGCCGGGCCGGCGGCGGCGTCCGCAAGCGCCGCGAAGGCAAGGCTCTGACCATCCCCGCCGAAAACCAGCTGCTGTTCGAGGCGCTGCGCTCGTGGCGCAAGGAGCAGGCCCAGCTGCAGCACGTGCCGCCCTATGTCATCTTCCACGACGCCACCCTGGCCGAGATCGCCGCCGCCCGGCCGGCGACCCTGGCGGCGCTCGGCAAGGCCGGCGGTGTCGGCCAGGGCAAGCTGGATCGCTATGGCGAGGCGGTTTTGAAGGTTGTGCGGGAGAACTAAACCGCGCCGTGGGTGTTGGTAGAGGATCAAGCCGAGGAGCCTCCCCATGACCGACGTCAACCGCTTCACCCCCTCCGACGCGACGGCCGCCGCCGACACCGTCAAGACCGCGGCCGCCGAGAAGACCAAGCAGGCCAAGGAGGCCGTCGCCAAGGCCATGAAATCAGCGCGCGAGACCGCGACCGAAGTGGCCCAACAGACCCGCACCTTCGCGGCCGAGAAGGCCAAGGTCGGCGCGGCCTGGACCAACGAAAAGGCCAAGGTCGCCCACCACGCCGCCGAGGAGCACCCCGTGGGCCTGGCCCTCGGCGCCTTCGCCATCGGCCTGGGCGTGGGTTTCCTGATCGCGCGGAATCTGGACTAACCCGTCAGCATGGCCGTCCTCTCCCTTCCGACAGGCTCTGGGCGAGGACGACTTCAGACGCCACGGACTAAAGGCTTAGCCGCTCCGCGTTGACGCCCGCCGCCCGCAAGGCGGCGAGGCGGGCGAAGGCGAGCGTAAGGGCCTTGCGCCGGGCGGGGGCCAGGGGCGCCAGCGGCGCCTCGCGCACCACCGCGCCGCCGAAGCCGTCGGCGACGATCATCCCCGGCTCGTCCGGCAGGATTCCATCCGGAAAGCTGGGCGCGACGGCGAAGTAGAAGGCGTCGCAATAGGGTGCGTATTCGCCCCACTTGCGATCGACCCGGAAGTCTTCCAGCCCTGACTTCACCTCGACGATCAGCACGTCGCCCTTGGGCCCGAGCGCCATCAGATCGGCCCTCCGGCCATTCGGCAGGGTCACCTCGGCCAGCGGCGCATAGCCCAGATCGACCAGAAGCCGCGCCGCGCCCCGCGTGACGGTCAGGGTGGTCTCGGGGCGGGAAGCCTGGGCCTGTATGTCGATGATCACGTCCACGGCCGCGATCGTGTTCTATCTTTGTTCAGCGAGCAAGCCGGAAATAGAGTTAAATAACCGCCCAAGAGGCTAGCCTGTTTGACCACAACCAGTCAGCGACCTAGCTCCGTGAACGAGAGGCGGGGAACTGGCGTGGGCAAGCATTCGATGACGGCGGTGGCCCTTGCGCTCTCTCTCGGAGCGATCGTTTCCGGCATGGTCCAGGCGCAGCCGGCCGAACCGGCGAACACGATCATCTACGGTGTTCCCAAGCCGGCGCCGCTCGTCGCCCAGTGGTCGAGCGGCAATGTGCTAGGCGGAGGGCTGATCAGCGGCCTGATGGCCCTCTCCGACGGTAAGGCGCTGGCCGAGAAGCATAACGTCGTCGATCCGGCCGCCGCGATGGCGCCGATTCTGGCCGCTCGATTGGCCGCCCGCGCCGGATATGCGCTGAGCGATAGCCAGATTGCGCCCACCCCCAAGACCAAGGACTCGGTAGCGCTGCTGGCCAGCAAGGGCCGCTACGCCGTCGGCGTCGGCACCGTCCAGCGTCGTGTTATCTGGTACCCGACGAACTGGACCCACTACAGCATCATCTATTGGGCCCGCTTCTACGTGCTAGACACCAGGGCTAGCCGGATCGTTGTGCAGGACCTGTGCAAATGGACCTCGCCACGCGAAGGAGCGCCGTCGCGCGACGAACTGATGGCTGACGACGCCAAGCGGCTGAAGGCGGCCTTCGCGGACGGCCAGGCCGCTTGTCTCGCCCGCTTCGAGGGTGTCGTCGACACAGTGGCTCTAGATCCGCCGCCAAGTGGGCCTGCCTTCGCTTCGGCGCCGATGGCGTTAGCGACGCAGCCCCTCCCGACTGCCGAGATCCTGGCTCCTCCGCCGCGTGTCGACATGGCCGCCATCGCCGCGACAGGAGCCACCGCGATGTCGCCGTCGAGCCCGCCGGCCGAAGCGCGCGAGCAGGTCGACGCCCGCGCTGCTGAGCCGCCGTTCCCACCCGTTGGGATCATAGAGGCCTCGCCATTGCGTCCGGCCGTCGTGCCGCCCTATGCGCCGCCCACCGCCCCGCCAATCATCGACAGTGGGCCGCCGTCGGCGCGCGTCGAGTACCGCGTCGCCGGTCGCGACGAGAACGGCTACCTGGTCTGGCCGGGCAAGCGCCCCTAGAGCGTGATAGCCGAAAGTGTGAGCGGTTTCGGCGGCTATCACGCTCTAAATATTTGTTTCTATAGCCTTTTATCCGCTTCAAATGATTCAATTTGAAGCGGACAGGCCCTAAGGCGCCGGCTGTTTCGTCGGCCGCAGCATCCCGACGTCGTAGCCCAGCGCCTTGGCGCGCGCCGTCAGCGCCGCGCGGTCGGCGTCGGTCGGGAGCTTGCGCGACAGCAGCCACAGATAGCGGCCCGAGCCTTCGCCGACGATCGACCAGTCGTAGTCGTCGCCATGGTCCAGCACCCAGTAGTCGCCATAGAACGGGCCGAAGAAGCTGACCTTCAGCTTGGCGTTGGTCGCCGCGTCGACGACCTTGGCCTTGCCTTCGCTGGTCTTGATCGGTCCGTCGACCGCGCCCTGGCGGCAGGTGTTCAGCACGCGGATCAGGCCGTCCGGACGCTTGGAATATTCGGCGGTGACGCCCTCGCAGCCCTTCTCGAACCGCATGTCGTAGCGGGCGACCTCGTACCACTTGCCCAGATAGCGATCGAGCGTCACGGCCTTGGCCGGCTGGGGCGGACTGGGATTGCCGACCGGCCCGGCGACACAGGCGCCGAGGCTAAAGGCGACGCCAACCATGGCGAGGACGAACTTCATGCGGCGGGCTCCGGAAACTCCAGCTTGTCATAGCCCAGGGCCTTGACCCGGGCCAGGGCGGCGGCCTTGGCGGCCGGCGGCATCACGGGCTGGCGCGACAGCAGCCACACATAGTGGCCGCCCGGCGTGGCCATCACCCCCCACGAGTGGTCAGGCGCGCAGTCCAGCACCCAGTATTCCTGCTTCTTCAACCCGCCCAGGAAGTCCATCGTGAAGCGCGTGTTGCGGCTGCCCTCGATGATCCGCCCCTTGGTGGTGAACACCTTTTCCGGACCCGAGGGCGCGCCATGGTGGCAGACCTGGCGGACCTTGAAGCGGGCCCCTTCGGCCACGAAGTCCGTGGTCGGCGCCTGGCAATCGCGCTGCCCGAAGTTCGGCGTGCGGGCGATCTCGTACCAGCGGCCGGAATAGAACTCGGGCGAAACCGCCCTGGCGGGCGGCGGCGCGCCGGCGAAGGCCCCGCCGGCCACGACCGAAACCGACAGAGAGAGAGCGAAGGACAGGCCAAGACGCATGGGCGAACCTCCAGGGCAGGTTCGCCCAAACGCGAGCGGGCCGCTGGCCGTTCCCTATTCGGCGGCGATGCCGACCGCGGAAACCGGGCGGTTCTTGAAGTTGATCGCTTGCAGGTGGCGGATGCCCTCCTCGGCGATGTCGTCTCCGACCATCCGTTCGCCTTCGCCCTTCAGTTCCTCGAGGTCGACATACATGGCGTAGAACGCCTTGGTGCGGTCGGTGATGATGCCGGCGTTGAGCAGCGTCTTGACCAGCACCCGGAAGATGTTGGTCTGCTCTTTCATGTTTTCCCGACGCACGTCGTCGGTCATGATCTTTCCGTACTCCTCGACCACCTTGTCGGGATCCAGGCCGAACTCGGCGTAGAGGTCCAGCTGCTGGTGCGGCGAGACCAGGTTGAACAGCAGGGTCTGGAAGCAGTGCGCCGCCCAGTCCTCGATGATCGCGTGCTCCTCGGGCGACAGCTTGGGCACCGTGCGGTCGGCCCAGATTTTCCCGAACTTGTGGTGGAAGGCCTCGTCGGTCATCACCAGCTGCAAGAGCTTCTTGCCGGTCGGGTCGTTGATCTTGTTGAAGAAGGTGGCGAAGGCGCCCATGGCCAGGCCTTCGACCAGCATCTGCATCCCGATGATCTTCTTGTAGACCTCGGGCGCGCCGATGATCTCGACGAGCAGGGCCTTCAGGGCCGGGCCGCACTCGACCGGCTTGCCCCAGCGAGCCTTGATGTACTTGGCGAAGGCCGTGACGTGGCGGGCCTCTTCACGCGTCTGGTTGGCGGCGTATTCCTGCGCGCCCTGGTCCTTGAGGACGTGGCAGAGGCTGGCCGACAGGTTCAGCGCGCCTTGCTCGCCATGCAGGATCGACGAGAAGTTCCGCAGCACCGACTGATTGATGAAGCGGATACGCTGCTTGGGATCGGACAGGTGGTTGGAGACGTAGTCGGTCGACAGGGCGATGACCATGTCCTCGGGAACCAGGGCCTGGTTCTCCATGTCGAACGGTTCGTCGAAATCGATATAGGCCTTGTCCAGCGGATCCCAGAAGTGGTCGTGGGTCGCGGAAATGATCTTGTCGAACGCGGTCGAGCGGTTGTTGTAGCGATCCAGTTCGAGCATCGACTCGAAGTCGTCCGGCGCCACCGCGTCGTACATGGCGTCCTTGGTGATGTTCTTGTCCGTCATGGCGGCGCTCCCTATCGGCCGGTAGACATCATGAGATCGCCGGGCCGTCTTGCGCGGTCCGTCGGCGATCTGAACACTGTCAACTCAACCCTTGACGTGGGTCAAATTAAAAATGACGGCGGCGTCACTTTCGTCGTGGGGCGCGTGGGGCATCGTCCCGCGCGCGCCGATATCGCCGACGCTTCGCACGGCCGAACCGTTGATCAGGAGGCGGAATGAAAATCTTCGTGCTGACGGGCGCCGGGGTGTCGGCCGAGAGCGGCCTGGGCACTTTTCGCGACAAGGACGGCGTGTGGACCAAGTACGACCTCGAGACGGTCGCCACGCCGGAGGGCTTCGCGCGGAATCCGGCCTTGGTGCGGGACTTCTACAACGCTCGGCGCGCCAACCTGATGGACGCCGCGCCGAACGCCGCACATTTCGCCCTCGCGCGGCTGGAGGCCGAACTGGCGGCGCGCGGCGACGAACTCTGGCTATGCACCCAGAACGTCGATGACCTGCACGAGAAGGCCGGTTCCCGCCGCCTCGTCCACATGCATGGCGAGTTGGCGGTGACGCGCTGCCACCATTGCCAGGCGACGTGTCCGGACACGGGCGCGCTGACCGCCGAGGCTGTCTGCGGGGCTTGCGGACGCGCGGGCGGGGCCCGGCCCCATGTCGTCTGGTTCGGCGAAATGCCGCTCCATATGGACGAGATCGAGGACGCCCTGGCCGAGGCCGACCTTTTCGTCTCGATCGGCACCTCGGGCTCGGTCTACCCGGCCGCCGGGTTCGTGACCCAGGCCCGCGCGATGGGCATCCAGACATGCGAGATCAATCTGGAGCCCTCGGCCAACGCCTATGTCTTCGACGAGAAGCGCTATGGCCCGGCCAGCCGGATCGTGCCCGCCTGGGTCGCGACGATCCTTGGGGAGCCTTCCTGATGCTCGCCGGTAGAACCTGTCCGATCCGAGGGGACGCCAACCAGATCGGAAAAATAAGACTCTAGGAGGGTGAGCCGCCGGACCAGTCCTCGCGCATGGCGTCCTTGATCCGGCGCGCGATGTCGTCGGGCGGCAGGTTGTAGGGAATCACGGTGCGGAAACGCCCCTTGGGATCGACGAGATAGATCGCCGTCGAGTGGTCCATGGTGTAGCCCGGTCCATCGCCGACCTTGGCGTAATAGACCTTATAGGCCTTGGCCGCGACGGCGACCTGCTCCTGGGTCCCGGTGAGGCCCAGGGTCGATTTCGGCACATAGGGCGCGGACAGATAGGCCTTCATCTGCTGGACGGTGTCGCGGGCCGGATCGATCGAGATGAAGACAATCTGGAAGTCCTTGGCGCGCGATCCCAGCTGGTCATTGGCCGCCGACAGGCCCTGCAGCGTGCCCGGGCAAACATCGGGACAGTAGGTGAAGCCGAAGAACACCGCGCTCCACTTGCCCTTCAGCGCCTTTTCCGTGGTCGGGACACCGTTCTGATCGACAAGCTGGAACGGACCGCCCACGGCCGCGGCGGGTTCTGACCGGAACACGCCGGCGCGCATCGCCAGCCCCGCCACCACGCCAAACGCGGCCAGACAGATCAGGATCAGGACAAGACGGTGACGAGGCATGTGCGTTTTGGTCCCTTTGCGCCCGCCCGTTTTACGCTCGCCATGCGCGCGTTTCTGGACAATGGTGCGACATGGCCGACGTATCGTTCGCGAGAGCGCCCGACGATCCACGTCAGAAGGGGCTCGATAAGCCGGGAGACGAACCGGCGCAAGACGACGCCTGGTCCTGGACCGCTCCGGGGCTTCGTCGCGGTCGTTTGAGGGTTCGCACCCTGCTGGCCCAGCGCTGGGTCGCGGTCGTGGGCCAGACCATCATGCTCCTGATCAGCGGCCTGCTGCTGAAGCTTCAGATCCCGTGGGCGCTGTGCTTCACCCTGGTCGCCCTGTCGGCCTGGCTGAACGTACTGCTGGGCCTGGCCTCCAGCGGCCAGCGCCTGGCGCGGGAGGGCGAGGCGACCGCTCAGATCGCCTTCGACATCCTGCAGCTTTCCGGCCTGGTTTACCTGACCGGCGGGGCCGACAACCCGTTCGCCCTGCTGCTGATCGCGCCGGTCACCCTGGCCGCGGCGACGCTGCCGGCGCGCTACGCGATCGGCCTCGGCCTGCTCGCTATCGCCGCTTCGGTGTTGCTGGCCTTTTTTCACATGCCGCTGCCCACGTTGGAAGGTCGCCCCCTGCCCTTCGCGCCCAATCCGATGATGCTTTGGGTGATCGTCTCGGCGCGGGTGATCGGCATCGTGCTGACCGGCGCCTATGCCTGGCAGGCGGCCAGCGAATCGGCCCGGATGGAGCTGGCCCTGAACGTGACCGAGACCGTGCTGGCGCGCGAGCAGCGCCTGTCGGCCCTGGGCGCCTTGGCCGCCGCCGCCGCCCACGAGCTGGGGACCCCGCTCGCCACCATCTCGGTCGTGGCCCGCGAAATGGCCCGTAACGCCGCCAGCGAGGAAATCCGCGAGGACGCCGAACTGCTGATCGGCCAGGCCGCCCGCTGCCGCGAGATCCTGCAGCGCCTGACCGAAATGCCCGAGGCGACCGACGCCGTGCATGAGCGCATGAGCCTGGTGCAGCTGGTGCAGGACGTGATCGAGCCCCATCTGGTGCACGGCATCCGCGTGGAGGCCGTGGTCAATGGGCCGTCCGGCGAGACCGCCCCCGATGTCTGGCGGCGTCCGGAGATCATTCACGCCATGACCTCGATCGTCGAGAACGCCGTGGATTTCGCGCGCGGCGAGGTGCTGGTCATCGCCCGCTTCGATCCGCGCCACGTGGTCATCGAGGTGCGCGACGACGGTCCGGGCTTCTCGCCGGAGGTCCTGGCCAAGCTGGGCGAGCCCTATGTCACGACCCGACCCGGGGCGGAGGGCTCGCGCACCGGGCATATCGGCATGGGTCTGGGCTTCTTCATCGCCAAGACCTTGCTGGAGCGCACCGGCGCCGCGGTGGATTTTCGCAACGGTCGGCGCGGGGGCGCCGTGGTTTCCGCGCGCTGGCCCCGGCCAGCGCTCGAGGCCCCTGGCTATACTGGGGCTTGAGTTATCAGACGGATACGTGAAATTTAGAGTTCGTTATTTAGCCTGTTAAAGTATTGGCCCGGGGAGGGGCTGACTTCATGGCGGATATCGGTGAGTTGGTTTCGGCGCTGCCGGACAAGACGCTGTTGCTTCTGGACGATGACGGTCCCCTGCGGACCCGGCTGGGCCGCGCTCTGGAACAGCGCGGCTTCGAGGTGACGCTGGCCGCCTCCGTCGCCGAGGCCTTGACGATCCTACGCGGCCAGGCCCCGGCTCACGCCGTGCTGGACATGCGCCTCGAGGACGGCTCGGGCCTGAAGGTCGTCGAGGCCGTGCGCGACGCGCGGCCCGACGCCAAGGTGATCATGCTGACCGGCTACGGCAACATCGCCACCGCCGTGGCGGCGGTGAAGGCCGGGGTGGTCGACTACCTTTCCAAGCCCGCCGACGCCGACGACGTGGCCCGCGCCCTGCTGGCCGCCAAGGACGCCGCCCCCGCGCCGCCGGAAAACCCGATGAGCGCCGACCGCGTCCGTTGGGAGCATATCCAGCGTGTCTACGAGATGTGCGGCCACAATGTCTCGGAAACCGCGCGCCGGCTGAACATGCACCGCCGCACCCTGCAACGGATCCTGGCCAAGCGCGCGCCGCGGTAGGTTCGGTCAAGGTCCTCCCCCGCGGCGCGGGGGAGGATCATTCAGGTCACATCGCCGAAATGCCGCCGTCGACCTTGATCTCGGCGCCGGTCATGAACTTGCTCTCGTCGCTGGCGAGATAGAGCACGGCGTTGGCGATGTCGTTCGGCTCGCCGATCCGACCCATCGGCACCTGGCGCGCCAGCTTGGCGAAGGCCTCTTCCTTGCCGAAGCGGGCCGAGAAGCCGTCCAGGATCGGGGTGTCGATGAAGGTCGGGTGGATGGAGTTCGAGCGGATGTCGAGCTTCATCTTGGCGCAGTACAGCGCGATGTTCTTGCTCAGCAGCCAGACCGCCGCCTTGGAGGCGTTGTAGGCGGGCGAGTTGCCGTTGGCGATCAGGCCAGCGATCGAGGAGAGGTTGATGATCGAGCCGGGCTGATGGGCCCGCATGTGGGTCAGGGCGTGCTTGGCGCCCAGGAAGACCGAGTCGACATTGACCGACATCACCTTCTTCCAGAGGCCGAAGTCGAGGCTCTCGATCGGGCCGTCGCCGCCGATGCCGGCGTTGTTGACCAGCACCGACAGCCCGCCCATGTCGCTGGCGGCCTTTTCCAGCACCTCGATCCACTGGTCTTCCTGGGTCACGTCCAGCTGGTAGGCGAAGGCCGTGCCCGCGCCGTGAGCGGCGTTGATCTCGGCCGCCACCGCTTGCGCGCCGGCCAGGTTGAGGTCGGCCAGGGCGACCTTGGCGCCCTCCTTGGCCAGCATTCGTCCCGCCGCCGCGCCCAGGCCTTGGGCCCCGCCGGTGATGAAGGCCTTCTTGCCGGCGACCCGGCCCGTGCTCTGCGCCATGCGGCGTCCTCCCGGTTATAATTCAAACAGCAGTTTGAATTCTTCAGGCCGCGCTGTCCATGAACTTCGCGAGCCGGACGTCCAGTTCCGTCACCCCATCGGCGTCGTGCGTGGTCAGCAGCACCTCGACGCGGTTGTAGACGTTTGACCACTCTGGATGGTGGTCGAGCTTGTCGGCCATCAGAGCCACGCGGGTCATGAAGCCGAAGGCGGCGTTGAAATCCGCGAACCGGAACGTCTTGGCGATGGCGTCCGGGTGGTTGGACGCGATGCTCCAGCCGTCGAGCTGGGCGATCGCGGCGGCGGCGCCGATCTTGGGACGGGACATGCTTCCTCCTGGGGCGTTTCCGCCCTCAGAACGACAATCCCGTCGCCCTGGCAAGATCGTCGAGCAACTGCCGCTCGCCCGACACCTTGATGGCGGTCATGCCGAGCGCCGCCGCCGGCTTGCAGTTGATGCCAAGGTCGTCGAGATAGACACAGGCTTCCGGCGCGACGCCCAGAAGCTCGCACATCATCTGGTAGATGCGCGGGTCGGGCTTGCGGACCCCGGCCTTGGAGCTTTCGATCACCGCGTCGAACAGCGCCATGATCTCGCCGACCAGCAAGGCCTTCTCGGCGCTCTGAGCCATGCCGGGGCCATGCCCGGTCGGCACGTTGTTGGTGATGCAGCCCACCTTGAACCGCGCCTTGCAGGCCTTCAGCGCGTCCATCACCCGGGGCCTCAGGTCGCCGTGCAGCAGCGGCAGCACCTCGGCGCCGCGCACCGGGTGGCCCAGGCGAGAGGATTCCTCCAGGAACAGGCCGTCGAAGGCGCCGGCGTCGATCTCGGCCCGTTCGAAACGGGCCCAGGCGTTGGTGTCCGGATCGGTGGCGTTGACGCGTCGGATGAAGTCCGTGGGCAGACCCCGCTCGGTCTCGTAGCGCCGGAAGGCCTCGAACGGCGAGGTCGTGAACACTCCGCCGAAATCCCAGATCACCGCCTCGATCGCCATGGCCGCCCCTCGAACGCTTGTTTGAGGCGACGCTACCCGGGCGACGGCGGCAGGGAAAGCGCCAAGTCCGCGAGATCTTGCGCCCTCGTTCGCGCGAGGGGTGAAAATCCGCTCGCGCGCCGCCCGGAAATGTTTTGTTAATAAACGACCGGAGTCGCCCATGTCCCTGTTCCGCCTGATCGTCGCCTTCGTGCTCGCCGCCAACCTGGCGGGCGCCGCGCCAGCCTTGGCCGGAGACCAAGGCCTGTACGGCGGTCCAGTGATCTCGCGTCCCGGTCTGCCGTTTGATCCGGAGCCGCTGCCGGCCAATACCGGACCGGGCGATTGCGTCATGCGCCGGGTCATCGGTCCGGACGGCGCCTATCGCTGGGACCGCGCCGCCTGCGACGATGCTCGGGACTACGCGGAACGCGGCTGGAGCGACCTGGATCAGTGGGGCTACGGCCGCGCGCCCGTGACGGTGGAGGCGCGTGGGGCGCCGTCCGCCGCCTATGCCTGCGACCGCTGCGCCCCGGCGCCGGCCTATGCCTGCGCGCCGTGCAACGCGACCGTCCCCGCTGTCTATGACGACCGGCGGGTGGAGGACGCATCCTACTCTCGCGCTCAAGGCTACGCGAGCGCGCAAGGCTATGCCTATGCGCGCGGCGATTTCGGGGCGGAGGGCGACCGTTACGGTCCCTACGCCCGCTATGCCTACAATACCGTCTACACCGTCTCCGGCCGCGACGAGGCTGGCTACCTGGTGTGGCCCGGCAAGAGACCCTAACCCACTCGGGGTGGCGCCACCCTTGCGCCGGCTTCGCTCACGCGAGCCAAAATGGGACTGGGGGAAAATTCATCATGCGCTCACCGAGCAGACCATTCTTCAAGGCCTATGAACTCATGGCCATCATCGCCTTCTTCGTGGCGGCGGCGGCGATCGGCAGCATGGGCCTAGTCTACTAAAGCACGTCAGGGTTCGGCGCGGGTGGGACGCGTCGGAGGGAACAGGATCGGCGGCCTCGCGCGTTGTGAGGGATCGACCGGAGCCACGATCCTGACCGCCGCTGACGTCCTTCGCCGCCCCGAGCCGCCGCGGACTCCGTTCCGGGGCGTGTCGCGCCGCGCCTTGATCGGCATCGGCGCGGCCCTGGCCTTGGTCGGCGCGATCGTCGCCTTCCTGGTGCTTTTCGACTGGAACCTGCTGCGCGGCCCGATCGGCCGCTACGCGTCGGCGCGCCTGGGGCGCGAGGTGGCGATCACGGGCGATCTGCGCGTGCATCCCTGGTCGTTCTCGCCGCGCGTCGAGGCCAACGGCGTCCTGGTCGGCCAGCCGGCCTGGGCCAAGGCCCTCGACCCGGACACGGCGCCGATGGCCAGGATCGGGCGCGTGGCGCTGCGGATCAAGCTCCCGCCGCTTCTGCGCGGGCGGACCATCCTGCCGTATCTGATCGTCGACCAGCCGGATGTGCGCCTGCTGCGCGCCAAGGACGGCCAAGCCAACTGGACCTTCGGCGCGACCAAACGCGGCCAGACGCCGGTGAAACTGCCGGCGATCCAGCGCTTCGTGATCAACGATGGGCGGCTGCGCGTCGACGACCGCCAGCGCCGCGTCCTGTTCGTCGGCTCGGTCAGCGCCCAGGAGCGAGCCGGCGAGCACGGCGGCCGCTTCGTTCTGGAAGGGCGCGGTCGGTTGAACGACGCCGTCTTCCTGGCCGAGGTGAAGGGCGGGCCGCTGCTGAACATCACGCCCGACCATCCCTATCCGTTCGACGCCGATATTCGCGCGGGCTCGACCCGCGTCCTGGCCCAGGGCGACATCACCAAACCGTTCGACCTTGGGCGGTTCGACGCGCGGCTGAGCCTGTCTGGCGCGGATCTCAATCGCCTGCACGATCTGACCGGTCTGACCCTGCCCAACACCCCGCCCTATCAGCTCTCCGGCCGCCTGACCCGCGCCGGAAACCGCTATGCGTTCGAGAAGCTGACCGGTCGCGTGGGCGACAGCGATATCGCCGGCGACCTTGTCGTGCTGACGGGCGGCGAGCGACCCTATCTCGAGGCGACCCTGCGTTCGCGGCGCCTGGACTTCGACGATCTGGGCAGCCTGGTCGGCGCCGCGCCCGCCACCGGCCGCGGCGAGACCGCTTCGGCTGGGCAAAGGATCGAGGCCGCTCGGCGAGACGCGATCCGGCGCCTTCTGCCCGACGCGACCCTGCAGGTCGACCGTGTCCGCGCCATGGACGCCAAGGTCAGCTATCGAGCCGAGACCGTGAACGCCCCCAACCTGCCGCTGCGCAAGGTCAGCCTGGAAGTGAACCTGAATAAGGGCGTGCTGACGCTCGATCCCATCGCCTTCACCTTCTCGCGCGGCGATTTGAAGGGAAGAGCGCGGCTGGACGCGCGCCCGGCCGTGCCCAGAACCGACCTCGACGTGCGTCTGACCAATGCGCGCCTCGAGGATTTCATCCCGATCATGAGCGACGGGCGGCCGGTGATCGAGGGGCCGGTCATGGCTCGCGTCCGGCTGTCGGGCGAGGGGAACAGCGTTCATCGCGCGGCGGCGGCGGCGGACGGCTCCATAACCCTCGTCGCGCCGCGCGGCCAGATCCGCCAGGCCTTCGCCGAACTCTTGGGCGTCAACGCCTCCAAGGGCCTGATCCTGCTGCTGTCCAAGAGCGACAAGCAAACGCCGGTGCGTTGCGCCGTCGCCGATTTCGATGTTCGGAACGGGGTCATGACGGCCGACCACCTGGTGGCCGACACCGGGGTTGTCCTGGCGCGCGGACGGGGAACCCTGAACCTGGGAACCGAGACGATGGATCTGCGCATCGAGGGCGACAGCAAGAAGCCGCGTCTGGTGCGCCTTTTCGTTCCGATCACGATCCGGGGCCCGTTCATGGCCCCGAGGGTCGGATTGGAGCCTGGCAAGGCCGTCGGTCAAGGCGGCGCCGCCGCCGCCCTAGGCTCCCTGGTCAATCCTCTGGCCGCCCTGCTCCCGTTCGTCACGACCGGCGAAGCCAAGGACGCCGACTGCGCCGGCCTGGTCGACGACGCCCGTCGGCAAGGCGCCCCGGTGAAGGCGTCCCGGTGAAGGCGTCCCGGTGAAGGCGTCCCGGTGAAGGCGTCCAAAACGACGCCCTGATCGCGCCGAAACGCAAGCAAATACTCCAGGGCTCCGGATTCGCGCGGCCGCCCCGTCGCCTCCTCGACACCTTCAGCGGGCGGTCGCGTGAAGCGACGAAGCCGAGCACGACATGCCCGTGCTGACGCGCGACTATCCGCCTCAAGTTCTGGCGATCTATCTGGCGGACGCCGCCCAGACGCGACGCGAACTCAAGGCGTGGCGGCGCGAGATCCTGGTGACCCCGCGCGCCTGAGCATGCGCCCTACTCCGCCGCCGCCACGAACTCGGCCCGGACCGAGCCCATCGGCTTCAGATCGAGGTCCTGAAACAGGCGGCTGTCCTCGTCCATGTCGGGCAGCGGGGTGGTCAGCAGCTTGCCGCCGACGAAGATCGAGTTGGCGCCGGCCATGAAGCACAGGGCCTGCAACTCGCGGCTCATGCCCTCGCGGCCGGCCGACAGGCGGACCATCGACTTCGGGCAGACGATCCGGGCCACGGCGATGGTGCGGACGAACTCGATCGCGTCGATCTGCTTCGAGCCATCGGCCAGGACCTTGTCGCCCAGCGGGGTACCGCTGACCGGGACCAGGCCGTTGATCGGCAGGCTGTCGGGATGGGCCGGCAGGGTGGCCAGCTGATGCAGCAGGCCGGCCCGGTCGCGGCGCGTCTCGCCCATGCCGACGATGCCGCCGCAGCAGGTGCTCATGCCCGCGTCGCGGACGTGGGCCAAGGTGTCGAGCCGCTCCTGGTAGGTGCGGGTGGTGACCACGTCCTTGTAGTAATCGGGGCCGGTGTCGAGGTTATGGTTGTAGTAGTCGAGACCGGCCGCCTTCAGGGCCTTGGCCTGATCAGCCGTCAACATGCCCAGGGTGGCGCAGGTTTCCAGGCCCAGCGCCTTCACCTCGCCGATCATCTCGGTGAGCTTGGGCAGGTCTCGGTCCTTCAGCTCGCGCCAGGCCGCGCCCATGCAGAAGCGCTGGGCGCCGCCGTCGCGCGCGGCCTTGGCCTTGGCAACGACGTCCTCGGCGGCCATCAGCTTCTCGGCCTTCAGCCCGGTCTTGAAATGGGCGCTCTGGCTGCAATAGCCGCAGTTCTCTGCGCAGCCGCCGGTCTTGACCGACAGCAATTGCGACAGCTGAATCTCCGAGGGATCGAACGTGGCGCGATGGACGGTGGCGGCGCGGTAAACCAGTTCCATGAACGGCAGGTCGAACAGGGCCTCGACCTCGGGAAGGGTCCAATCGTGGCGGGGCGCGAGCCCGGAAGCGTTGATCTCACTCATGGCGCGCACGTTTGAACCGGAGCATCGCGCTTGGCAAGACGTCGCTTGGCCGTGTAGCGCTAGACGACCCGCCGGGTTTACGGGAGTTTGTCAGGCCATGGATCGCGAGATCGAGCTGAAATTCCTGATCCCGCCCGAGGCGGCGGGCGAGGCCCTGGCCCTGTTGAAGGGCGAAGGCGCGGTGCGCCAGCTGGACGCCACCTATTACGATACGCCCGGCCACGCGCTGCGCCGCGCCGGCTTTGGCCTGCGGGTGCGCGACGGCGAGGGCGGCCGGAAACAGACCTTGAAATCGGCGTCGGCCGGCGGCGTGTTTTCGCGCGGCGAATGGGAAACGCCGATCAGCGGCCCCGCGCCCGATCGCGACGCCCTGGCCCTGACCCCGGCGGCCGGGATGCTGAACGGAGAGCCGCTGCATCCGGTCTTCACCACCCGGATCGAACGCACAGTTCGTCTGGTGCGGATCGGCGAAACCGAGATCGAGGCCGCGCTCGACCGTGGCGAACTTCATGCCGGAAGCCTCAGGGCGGCGGTCTGCGAATTGGAACTTGAACTGAAGGCGGGCCAGCCGGCGGCGCTTTTCGACCTCGGACGCCAGCTGTCCCAGCGGGTGCCGCTGCGGCTTTCCCTCAGCAGCAAGGCCGAGCGCGGCTATGGTCTCGCCTTGGGGGACCGCGCCGCCCCGCCGCGCCGCCAATCGGCGGGCCTAACGCCGCACGCCAGCGTCGGCGAGGCGCTGCAGGCGCTGGGACGGGTCGACCTCGCGCACCTCTGCGCGGCCCTGGAGGCGCTGAGGGACCATCCCGATCCCGAGGATCTGCACCAGGCGCGCGTGGCGGCCCGCCGACTGCGGGCGCTGCTGAAGATCTTCAAGCCCCTGGCCCAGGACGAAGCGGCCCAACGGCTGGACGGGGCCCTCGACTGGCTCGCGGCCGAGTTCGATACGGCCCGCGATCTGGACGTCTTCGCCGGCGAGGTCTGGGAGAAGGCGGCGTCCGGAGCGGCCTTCGGCGGGCGTGACGCGTTCGAACGCGCCCTTAAGGCCGCCCGCGCCAACGCCTATCTGAAGATGGAGGCGGCGGTGGCCAGTCCGCGCGCGCGCGACGTTCTCCTGGAGACCGCCGCCTGGCTGGAAGCCGGCGCCTGGACCACCGATCCGGCGCTGAGGAAGGTCCGCGAAGGCCGCGCCGTCGCCTTCGCCGGGAAGGCGCTTGAGCGACGCCTGCGGCAGTTGGCGACCCGGGCCCAGGACTTCGACGACCTGGACGCCCACGGCCGCCATCGCCTGCGCCTGAAGGGCAAGATCCTGCGTTACGCGGCGGAGGACCTCTCGCCGCTGTTTCCCGAGCACCCCAAGCGCGCGCGGCGTTTCGTCGAGGCCGCTCGGGCGGTGCAGGACGCGCTGGGCGCGCTGAACGATCGCGCCGTTCGTCGCGACCTGATCCGGCAGGTCACTCCCGACGAAGCCCTGGCCCATGCGGCCGAACGGGTGACGGTGGACGACGATGAGCCGGAGTTGCTGAGCGCCGCCCGCGCCGCCTTGAGCGACCTCGTCTCGGCCAAGCGGTTCTGGAGCTGAAGCGATGGCAAGCGCCCTCCAAAGGTCCATCAACGGACTTCAGCGATGGAGGCCCGAGCGCGCGGGGGCCCGATTAGCCGCATGAACGCGACCGTCAACAGCATCGACCAGATCGTCACCCTGCGAATCGAATTGCTGGACACCGATCCCCTGATCTGGCGGCAGGTCGAGGTTCCGACGTCGATCACGCTGAAGGTTCTGCACGATGTCGTCCAAGCCGCCATGGGCTGGTGGGACCAGCACCTGTGGGCGTTTCGCCAGGGCGATCGAACCTATGGCCCAGCGATCTTAAGAGAAGACGGAGGCCCGACGCCGGTTCTGAAGGCCGAGACGGTGCGTTTGCGCGACATCGTTGATCCCGGAGAGACCGTCCTCGACTATATTTATGACTTCGGCGACAACTGGGAGCATCGGCTTACGTTCACCGAGGTCCGCCAGGGCGACCCGAACGTCGAGTACCCGCGCTACGTCGCGGGAAAGCGGGCGGCTCCGCCGGAGGATTGCGGAGGCATTCCGGGCTTCTATGGCGGGCTCGAGGTCCTGGCGGATCGCGAACACCCGGACCATGCCGACGTCGCGGACTGGTTTGGCGACTATGATCCGGAGTCCATGGACCAATTCGTCATCGAGATCGCTCTGAACCGCATCGCTCGTCGCCGGAACGCCGCCAAGGCGACCGCGGCGCGAAAGGCAAGGTCTTGATTTGGCGGCTAAGCATCCGCTCGGCGAGGATCTCGGGACGTAAGCTGGCGAGATCCCCGTTCGTCATCCGGCCGCGGCCCAAGTGCGGAGCGGCCCTCGTTGCGAGGTCTCGCGGGGGCGCCCGCAGCGATGTGGCGCCGGCGCACGCCGCTGTCATGGGGCCAGGCCAGAATGACGTTGGAGGCGGCTGATATCAGGGCACGTCACGGGCCGAATGGTTGCGCGACCTAAGATTGCATATTGACGCACAAAAAAGCCCACCATCTGGTGGGCGATCGATATGGCT
>NZ_SZWJ01000075.1:0-20735 GCF_012184455.1 Caulobacter sp. SSI4214
AGGGCGTTGATGGCGCAGGCGTCTTCGCCCGCCGAGCTCACCACGGCCGAGGGGCTGCGCCGGGCCGTCGAACGATCAGGCGTTCTCCTGGAGGCCCACCTCGCGCGTCCCACGCTGGCGGCGGAACCCCAGGCTGGCGTCAGGTCGATCATCGGCGAACCTGACCTGAAGGCCGCATTGCTCGTGTTTCGAGGCGCGCTATCGGCCTGGCTGGCCAGCGCCATGCCCGAGCCCGATCCCGCGACCCCCGCGCCGCCGGTCGAGCCCCAGGCTCCGACCGCGCTTGAACCAGACGCGCCGCCGCCCAAGCCGGCCGTTTCCGAATCCCTGGAGCGGCGGAGTGGGCCAGCATCACCGCCAACCGCGCCGACGCCGCCCACGGATGACCCTCCGCCGGTCGCCGCGCCGGAGACGGAACTCGTCCAGACGGCGAATGCCGCCCCGTCCCAAGGCGCGGCGGCTTCGAGGGTGGCTGCTCCGCCATCGTCGGCGCCGGACGTCGCCGTGGAGCCGCGTTTCGCCGGCTTCGTGACCTCGGCTCGATCCCTCCCGGTTCCGTCCTCGCCGGCGCGCCCGGCCTTGCCGGCGCTCGTGCAACTGAGCCTGCTCAACGAGGCCCAAGTCGACGCGGCGCCGGCTTCGGTCGAGCCCGCGCCCCCCGTCGTGCGCGGCTACGCCGCGCCTTCGCTCGAGGCCGAACGCGCCAAGACGCCGCCGCCACCTTACGCCGGCGGCCCGACGGCGGGGCAGAAGCCGGGCGCGCCATCCATTTCGGCCGAAATGCCGATCCTGGAGGTCGTCCGCCGCCTGCTGAAACGGACGGGCGGAGCGCTGGCGCGACAGGATCTCCTGCAGATCGCGTCCTTGCCGAGCGGCCATGCCGGCGCGGAGGCGGGAGAGTCGCGCGTCCAGTCCGCCGCCAGGCTCAACTGGGAGACTCCGTTCTTGACGCCGCGGGGCGTCGCGGTCGCGCAGTTCGAGATCAGCCGCGATGGCGGCGGTTCCGGCGGGGGCGCGATCGGTCCGGTCGAACGCACCTACAGGGCTCGGTTCTCGATCGACGTCGAACCGCTGGGGCCGGTCCATGCGCTCATTATCCTCACGGGATCGCGAGCGCGGGTGTCGCTGTGGGCGGAGCGCGCCGAGACCATCACTTCACTCCGCTCTGGCGAGGAAAGCCTGGCCGCGGGCTTGCGGGAGGCGGCGTTGACGCCCGACGTCGCCGTCCATTCGGGCGCGCCGCCGGCCGCGGGCGACAGTCCGTTGGGACACTTCGTGGATCAGGCCTCATGAGCGGCGTCAGTGGACCGACGTCCAGGCCGCGCATCGCCGTGGCCCTACTGCACGAAGATCCAGGCGCGCCCAGAGTCGTGGCGTCCGGCCAAGGCTGGGTCGGGGAAAAGATCATTGAGGCGGCCCGAGAACACGGCATCCCGATAGAGGAGGATCCGGTTCTGGCTCAGGCGCTCTCGACCCTCGACCTCGACGAGGAGATCCCGGAGGCGCTGTACCGGGCGGTCGCTGAGGTGCTGGGCTTCCTGCTGAAGCGCTGAACGAAAAAGGCCCCGCCGAAGCGGGGCCTGATCCTTGATCCGAAGCCGAAGCGCTTAGCGCTTTTCGACCGGAACGTAGTCGCGTTGCGTGGCGCCCGTGTAGAGCTGACGCGGACGACCGATCTTGCGGGAGGGATCCTCGAACATTTCCTTCCACTGGCTGATCCAGCCGACGGTGCGGGCCAGGGCGAACAGCACGGTGAACATGTTGGTCGGGAAGCCCATCGCCCGCAGGGTGATGCCCGAATAGAAGTCGATGTTCGGGTACAGCTTACGCTCGATGAAGTAAGGATCGCTGAGGGCGACCTTTTCCAGTTCCTGGGCGACTTGCAGCAGCGGGTCGTTGTTGTGGCCCAGTTCCGCCAGAACTTCGTGCGCGGTCTTTTGCATGACCTTCGCGCGCGGATCGAAGTTCTTGTACACGCGGTGGCCGAAGCCCATCAGCTTGTACTTCCGGTCCTTCACGCCTTGGACGTAGTCCTTGATGTTGTCGACCGAACCGATGGTCTCCAGCATCTCCAGCGCTTCCTGGTTGGCGCCGCCGTGCGACGGGCCCCACAGGCAGGCGATGCCGGCGGCGATGCAGGCGAACGGATGCGCGCCCGACGAGCCGGCCAGACGGACGGTTGAGGTCGAGGCGTTCTGCTCGTGGTCGGCGTGCAGGATAAAGATCCGGTCCATGGCGCGGGTCAGCACCGGGTTCGGCTTCCAGTCCTCGGCCGGCACGGCGAAGCACATGCGCAGGAAGTTTTCCGAGTACGACAGGTCGTTGCGCGGCGACACGAACGGCTGGCCGACCGTGTACTTGTAGGCGCGAGCGGCGATCGTCGGCATCTTGGCGATCAGGCGGTGAGCGCTGATTTCGCGCTCGCGGGCGTCGTCGACATTGATGCTGTCGGCGTAGAAGGCCGACAGGGCGCCGACGGCGCCGGTCATGACGGCCATCGGGTGGGCGTCGCGGCGGAAGCCTTGGAAGAACGCGTCGAACTGAGCGTGCAACATCGTGTGGTAGGTGATGTTGTGCTCGAACTTGGCGAATTCCTCCGCCGTCGGCAGTTCGCCGTTCAGCAGCAGGTGGCAGACCTCGAGGAACGAGGAGTGCTCGGCCAGCTGATCGATCGGATAACCGCGGTGCAGCAAAATGCCCGCGTCGCCGTCGATATAGGTGATCTTGCTTTCGCAGGACGCGGTCGAGGTGAACCCCGGATCGAACGTGAAGTGGTCGCTCTCGGCGTAGACCTTGCGGATGTCGAGGACGTCCGGACCCGTGCTGCCCTTGAGGATCGGCAGTTCGTAGCTCTTGTCGCCGATCGTCAGCGTGGCTTTATCGGTCATACTTAGACCCCTTCATAAGTGGAACGAGCAGTCCAACTTTCGCTTTTCGCGGCTGCGTTATAGCGCCTCATGCGCGCGACGCCAGGGCGTCGTCAAGGCGCCCCAAACTCTCTTCACGGGCGAGCGCGGCCATGGTCTTGTTCAGGTCGGGCGCCGGAGCGCCGCCCGTCAGGATTCCGCGCAGCGCCGGACCGAACTTGCCGAAGCCGACACCTTCGGATTCCGCGAACGTTTTCAACACGGTTTCCAGGGTGGCGGCGTCAAATGACGGCGCGGCGGCCAGTTGGTCGCGCAGACGCCCCAGGCGCGCGACGGCTTCTTCCGTAAGCTGCTTTTGAGTTTTTTCCTCCAGCGCCAACGGACGGGTCTTCAGCGCGAAAGCGCAGTGGTCGACCAGCTCCAGGATGGTCTTGGCGCCTTCCTTCACTTCGGGAACCGTGCGGGCGATGCGTTCGCGGGCGTCGGCGGGCAGGGGCTCTCCGCGCTTTTCGGCCGCCTTCAGGGCCAGATCCGTCAAGCGAGCGTCGTCGGCCTTGCGCAGATGCTGGGCGTTGATGTGGTTCAGCTTGGCCCAGTCCAGGCGCGCGGGCGCCTTGACCACATCCTTCACGTCGAACCAGCTGATCGCCTGCTCGTCGTTGAACACCTCGTCGTCGCCGTGGCCCCAGCCCAGACGCGCCAGATAGTTGCGCATCCCTTCGGGGATGTAGCCGAGATCGGCGAACTCGCCGACGGCCTGGGCGCCGTGACGCTTCGAGAGCTTGGCTCCGTCCGGACCGTGGATCAGCGGGATATGGGCGAAGGCTGGCACATCCCAGCCCAGCGCCTTGTAGATCAGGGTCTGGCGAGCGGCGTTGTTCAGGTGGTCGTCGCCCCGGATGACGTGGGTGACGCCCATGTCGTGGTCATCGACCACCACCGCGAGGTTATAGGTCGGCGCGCCGTCCGCGCGGAGCAGGACCAGATCGTCCAGCTCGATGTTGCGGAAGGTCACGGGCCCCTTGACCAGGTCGTCCACCAGGGTTTCGCCATCCAGCGGGCCCTTGAAGCGGATGACGTGCGGCGCCGACAGATCGCCTTCCGGCGCGTCGCGCCAGGGCGAGCGGATGGCCTTGCCCTCGGCGCGGGCCTTCTCGCGGGCGACCTCCAACTCCTCGACCGTCATCCAGCAGCGATAGGCGCGGCCGGCGGTCAGCATCTGGTGAACCGCTTCGACGTGACGCGGGGCGCGGGTGTGCTGGAAGACGACCTCTTCGTCGGATTTCAGGCCCAACCAATCCAGGCCCTCGAAGATGGCGGCCACGGCGGCCTCGGTCGAGCGCTCGCGGTCGGTGTCCTCGACGCGAACAAGAAACTTTCCTCCCGTATGCCGTGCATATAACCAGTTGAACAGCGCGGTGCGGGCGCCGCCGATGTGCAGAAAGCCGGTGGGCGAGGGCGCGAAACGCGTGACGACGCCGGTGGGGGAGAGGTTCGACATGGACTTCAAGGCTGCAAGGCTAGGCGCCGTGACGGCGTCGGATTTCGCGGGCCGCGGCGCGGCTTCGGCACCGCGTCTTAGCACGCCATTTCGGGCGGGGCCTAGCGGTTTCGTGTCCAGTCTCGAACTTGTCCGCGGCGTCAAAAATACAAAGGTTTCCGCGTGTTAGGCTCTGATGTGCTGGCTGGAGATCTGGCGCCGTCGCCGCGCCTTGGCGGCTGGGCGGCTCTTAAGCGTCTGATCCTGGCGGAAGGCCTGGCCAACCTGGATCGCGCGTTTCTCTGGGCGCCGGCCATGTTCGGCCTCGGCGCGGCGGCCTATCTGGAGGCGCCGGCCGAGCCCTTGCTCTGGCCCCTGGCGGCGGCCGCCGCGACCTTGGCAGCCGCCTGGGCTCTGGCGCGTCGTTGGAACGCGCCACGCCGCCTGATCGTCCTTGTCAGCTTGGCGGCGTTCTTCATGGCCGGCGGCCTGGCCGCTAAATTACGCAGTGACCGCGTGGCCGCGCCGCTGATGAGCGGCGAGCGGATCGTGCGCCGGGTCGATGGCTTCGTGGTCGATGTCGCCAGTCCGGGCGCGGGCGGCCAGCGGCTGGTGGTCGCCCCAGTCGCGATCTCCGGCCTTGCGCCGGAGCGGACGCCGCGTCGGATTCGCGTGACGATTGGCCAAAACCCGATCCCGGCGCCGGGCAGCGCTGTCCATCTGAGGGCCATGCTGGGCCAGCCGCCGCCGCCGGCCGCGCCGGGCTCCTATGATTTCGCGCGTGACGCTTGGTTCGATTCGATCGGCGGGGTCGGCTTCGTGACCGGCGATATCGGGGACGTGGGTCTCGACGCGCCGCCCGCGCGCCTGCGGATCGCCATGGCTGTCAACGCCTTCCGCTGGCGTCTGGCCCAACGAATTTTCGCGCGGATGGGGCCCTCCAGCGGCGGCATCGGCGTGGCCATGGTCACCGGTCACGAAGCCTGGATTACCCAGGCCCAGACGGACGCCATGCGCGCCTCGGGCCTGGCGCACATCCTGTCGATCAGCGGCCTGCACATGGCCATCGTCGGCGGCTTCGTCTTCGGCCTGGCGCGCCTGGCGGTCGCCGCCTGGCCTTGGCTGGCCCTGCGCGCGCCTGGCAAGAAGATCGCCGCCATCGCCGGCCTGCTGTCAGTTCTGGCCTATCTGGTGATCTCCGGCGCCCCGCCGCCGGCCGAGCGCTCGGCGATTACCGCCAGCGTCGCCTTCCTCGCCATTCTGTTCGACCGCCGCGCGATCACGCTGCACGGACTGGCGGTGGCGGCTTTGCTGATCCTGGCCTGGAAACCCGAAGCCGCCGGCGAGCCGGGCTTCCAGATGTCGTTCGCCGCCACCGCCGCCCTGGTGGCGCTGGCCGAGGCCTGGCCGCGCCCTCTGAAAGAAATCTCGACGCCCTGGTGGATCCGTTGGCCGCAAGCTGGGCTCGCCTGGCTGGCGATCAGCGTCGCCGCCAGTTTCGTGGCGGGCTTGGCCACCGGCCCGTTCGCCATGCAGCACTTCAACCGCGTGGCCATCTGGGGATTGCCGGCCAATCTGGCGGTCGAACCCCTGTCGTCGTTCGTCATCATGCCGTTCCTGGCTATCGGAACGGCGCTTGAGCCCCTTGGCCTGGGCGGGCCGTTCCTAGCCGTGGCCGGCTGGGGCATCGACGCGATGGTGGCGGTGGCCAACGCCTTCGCGGGCGTCCATGGCGCGCAGAGGATCGTGGCCAGCGCGCCGCCCCAGGTGCTGGTGGTCGCGTTCCTGGGCCTGATGATGCTGTGCCTCTGGCGCGGACGGCTTCGTTGGATCGGCGCGCCGATGGCGCTGTCGATCGCCCTGTGGCCAAGGCCCGAGCCGCCCGACGCCTGGATCGCCGCCGACGGCGCGACGGCGGCCGTTCGGACCGGGGACGCGGCGGTGCTGCTGCGCACCGACGCCAAGCGGTTCGGCGCCGAGCTTTGGGCGCGGCGCCGCGGTTTGGAGCCGACGACCTGGAGCCTCTATGGGTGCGATCGCCGGGTCTGCGTCCCCGCGACGGGCGCGCCGGTGCGGCTGGCGTTGGCCTGGAGCCGCAAGACGCCGGACGCCGAGACCCTGTCGGGCTTGTGCGCCGCAGCCGAGGTCGTCGTGGTGCGTGGCCCGCGGCCCGAGCGTATTCCGCCGCTGTGCAATGACACCGTGCTGCTGACCGGCGAGGACTTCGCCCAGGGCGGCGCGGCGGAGCTCTACAGGCATCTGGATGGCTGGAGGATCGCCTGGGCCCAGCCCTTGCGGGGCGATCGCCCCTGGAGCCATCTGCTGACAGCCGATGTCACGGGCGACCGTTAAGGCGGGGCGCGAGGCTAACGCGTCCGAAGGGGTATCAAGGAACATCATGTCTAACGATTTCACCGCCCGCCGCGCCGCGTTCCGGGCGCTCCACGCCGAGGGCTGCTTCGCCCTGCCCAATCCCTGGGACGTCGGAAGCGCTCTTCGGTTGGAGAAGATGGGCTTCAAGGCCCTGGCCTCGACCAGCGCGGGCGCGGCCTGGGCCTTGGGCAAGGACGACGGCCGGCTGAGCCGCGACGAGGTGCTGGCGCACCTTCGGACCCTGTGCGCGGCCACGAGTCTACCGGTCAATGCCGACTTCGAGAACGGCTTCTCCGACACCGCCGAAGGGGTTGCGCGAAACGTCGCGTTGGCGATCGAGACCGGCGTCGCGGGGCTCTCGATCGAGGATTGGTCCGGCGAGGCGCTGTACGATCTGCCGACGGCGGTCGAACGCTTGCGAGCCGCGCGGTCGGCCATCGACGCCTCCGGACAGGACGTGATGCTCGTGGGGCGGGCGGAAGGCTATCTGCGAGGTGATCGAGACCTGAACCGGATCCTTGAGCGCCTCAGGGCCTATGCGAAGGCGGGCGCGGACTGCCTCTATGCGCCGGCGGTCGCGGAGGCCGATATGATCCGGGCCATTGTCCAGGCTGTCGCGCCCAAGCCCGTCAACGTCTTGCTTTGGGGACCGGACATGTCGCTTGAGAGCCTGGGCGCCCTGGGCGTGCGTCGCGCCAGCACCGGCGGCGCCTTGGCGGCCGCGGCGTGGGCTGGCTTCGACAGCGCGGCCAGGAGCCTCGCCGAGACCGGGCGGCTGCCGCCACGGCGATAGGGCGACAGCTTCAGGGTGTCCGGTCATCCCCGCACGCGGGGACGACCGCTCGGGATCAGTGATAGCGGCGGATCAGGCCGACCAGCTTGCCCTGCACCTCGACCTGGTCGGGGCCGAAGATGCGCGTTTCGTATTTGGGGTTGGCCGCCTCCAGGGCGATCGAGCCGCCCTTCTTGCGGAGGCGCTTGAGGGTGGCTTCCTCGCCGACCAGAGCCACGACGATCTCGCCGGACGTGGCCGTATCGCCCTTCTTGATGATCACATAGTCGCCGTCGAGGATGCCGGCCTCGATCATCGAGTCCCCTTGGACCTCAAGGACGTAGTGCTCGCCATTGCCGAGCATGGTCTCGGGCACCGGCAGGCGCTCACGCTCGTGCTGGATGGCGTCGATCGGCGTGCCAGCGGCGATGCGACCCAGGATCGGCAAATCGCGGCTGTCGCTCGTCGGTCCCGAGGCGGCCGAGGCTGGCGCGGAGGGCGGCGCGCCGCCGCCCTCGAACACCTGCGGACGGAAGGCGCCGCGGCCTTTCGGCGGGGCGGCCGTCGTGGCTTGCTGCGGCAACTTCACCACCTCCAAGGCCCGAGCGCGGTGGGCGAGGCGGCGGATGAAGCCACGCTCCTCCAGGGCGGTGATCAGGCGGTGAATTCCGGACTTGGACGCCAGATCCAGCGCCTCCTTCATCTCGTCGAACGAAGGGGACACGCCGGTCTCCTTGATCCGCTCGTGGATGAACATGAGCAGTTCGTGCTGCTTGCGGGTGAGCATGGCGACCTCGGCTGGAGCGCGGAACAAACCGCAAACCTTGGAGATGTTCTCTAGGCGTTCTTCCTTAATGTCAAGTTGACGCCGTTCGCGCTGTGTTCAGGCCTGAAAAACAAGGCTCAGGGGGCGTTCGGCGGCGGCGCGGCCGCCGAATCGGTCAGCTCTTCGAACCGCGTGGCCAACTCGGGGAACTTGGGCGTGCAGGTCTCATAGAAACCGGCGATGCGGCGCATGTCGGCCTCGTAATCGCCTGTCGGATAGAGCGCCGGACCCAGACCGACCCGCTTCCGCCGATAGTCCATCATTCCCAGCACGATCGGCACGCCCGCGCCGACGGCGATGTGGTAGAAGCCGGTCTTCCACTGACGCGCCTTGCCGCGCGTGCCCTCCGGCGCGATCGTCAGCATGAATTGGTCGCGCCGGGCGAATTCCTCGATCATCGCCTTGACCATGTCCTTCGAGCGCTCGCGATCCAGCGGAATGCCGCCGAGGTCGCGCATCATCGCGTCGAAGGGCGGTTTGAACAGCGAGGCCTTGCCGATGAAACTGAGATCGAGCCCCAAGGCGTCGGCCGCGCCGACGAAATAGACGAAGTCCCAGTTGCTGGTATGCGGGGCGGCGACGATGACGAACTTGCGGGTCGTCGGCGGCTCGCCCTCGATACGCCAGCCCCGAAGCTTGAAGTGAGCCGAGAGCGCCCATTTCACCACGCGGGCTAGCCAGTTCATGCGGTCTTTTCCAGGCCGAGCCGAGGTTGAGCTCAAACTCAGCCTATCAGGGTTTTCGTGGCGGCCGTCACGTCAGCATGTCGCATCAGACTTTCGCCGACCAGCATGGCCTTGGCGCCCGTCGCCTCCATGCGCGTGACGTCGGCGTGGGTGAAGATGCCGCTTTCGGTGACTAAGAGGGCGTCCTTGGGCGCGAGGACGGATAGGCGCTCGGTTACCGCCAGATCGACGACGAAACTTTTCAGGTCGCGGTTGTTGACGCCCACGAGGTCGGCGCCCAGCCCGACGGCGCGCGCCATCTCGGTCTCGTCGTGAACCTCGACCAGGGCGTCCATGCCCAAGCGCCTGGCTTCGGACATCAGCTCGGCGGCCAGGACGTCGTCGATCATGGCCAGAATCACCAAGATCGCGTCGGCGCCCAGGGCGCGGCTCTCGGCGACCTGCCAGGGATCGACCAGGAAGTCCTTGCGGATGCAGGGCAGGGCGGTCGCCGCGCGCGCGGCCACCAGATAGGCGTCGGCACCCTGGAAGCTGGGGCCATCGGTCAGGATCGACAGGCAGGACGCGCCGCCGGCCTCATAGGCCTTGGCCAGGACCGGCGGATCGAAATCCTCGCGGATCAGGCCCTTGGACGGTGAGGCCTTCTTGATCTCGGCGATCAGCGACAGCTTGCCGGGCGCGTGACGAGCCTCCAGCGCCGCCTTGAAGCCGCGCGGCGTCGACGCGATTTTCGCGGCGGCGTCGACGTCGGCCTGCGAGCGCGCGGCCTTGCGGCTGGCGACGTCCTCACGCTTGTAGGCGGCGATCTTGGCGAGGATGTCGGTCACGCGGGGACTTCCGTGGAGTTGGTGGCGGCCACGAGGCCGGCGAGCGCCGCCTGGGCGCGGCCTTTGTCGATGACATCGCCGGCCAATGCGATGCCTTCGGCCAAGGTCTCGACCTTGTCGGCGACCAGGAACGCGGCGGCGGCGTTCAGCAGGACGATGTCGCGATAGGGACCCTTCTCGCCGTCGAACAGGCGAGTCAGGGCGGCGGCGTTGAAGGCCGGATCGCCCCCGGTGAGATCCGAAAGCGCCGCCCGGGGCAGGCCGACAGCTTCGGGCGTGATTCTGAACAGATGCACGCGGCCGTCGCGCCATTCGGCGACCTCGGTCTCGCCCGTGGTGGTCAGCTCGTCCATGCCGGAGCCATGCACCGACCAGGCGCGCTCCGCGCCCAGAGCCCCCAGGGCCTTGGCGATCGGCTCGACGAAGCGCGGCGCCGAGACGCCGACCACCTGGCGCTTGGCGCCCGCTGGATTGGTCAGTGGGCCCAGCAGGTTGAAGATCGTGCGGAAGCCCAGCTGTTGGCGGATCGGCGAGACGTGCTTCATCGCGCCGTGGTGCGCCTGGGCGAACAGGAAGCAGATGCCGACCTCGTCCAGGGCGCGTCGCTGTTGCTCGCGCGTCGCGTCGATATTGACGCCGAGAGCGGTCAGGACGTCGGCCGTGCCGGACTTGGAGGTAATGGCTCGGTTGCCGTGCTTGGCGACCTTGAGGCCGCCGCCGGCGACCACGAAGCCGACGGCTGTGGAGATGTTCAGGGTGTGCAGGCCATCGCCGCCGGTGCCGCAGACGTCGATGACGTCGTAGGGATGCTCGAGCTGGACGGCGGCGCGGCGCATGGCGCGGGCGCAGGCGGCGATCTCGCCCACCGTCTCGCCGCGCAGGCGCATGGCGGTCACGGCGGCGGCCACCTGGGCGGGCGTCGGCTCGCCCCGCAGGCAGGCGGCGAAGAACACCTCGGCGTCTTCGTCGCCCAGGGTCTGGCCGTCGGCCAGCTTGGCCAACAGCGGCTTGAAAGCGTCGGACATGATGCGACCCGCTCCTAGACCCAGATCGCCGCGTCGCGCGGCACGCCCGCCAGGTCGATGAAGTTGGCCAGCATCTGATGACCGCCCTCGGTGGCGATCGATTCCGGATGGAATTGGACGCCGAACACCGGGCGCGTCCTGTGCTGGACGCCCATGATTTCGCCATCGTCGGTCCAGGCCGTGACTTCCAGCTCGGGCGGCAGGTCTTCCTTGCGGACGGCCAGGCTGTGATAGCGCGTGGCGGTGAACGGGTTGGGCAGGCCCTTGAAGATGCCCTTGTCGTTGTGGCGAACCTTGCTGACCTTGCCGTGCATGACCTGCTTGGCGCGGATCACCTCGCCGCCATAGGCCTGACCGATGGCCTGATGGCCCAGGCAGACGCCCAAGATCGGCAGGTCCTCGGGCGCGCCGCGCAGCAGAGGCAGGCAGATGCCGGCCTGGTCCGGGGCCTTGGGGCCAGGAGACAGCAGCACGGCGGCAGGCTTCAGACCGAGCGCCTCCTGCACCGTCAGGGCGTCGTTGCGGTAGACCTCGGTCTCCGCGCCCAGCTCGTTCAGATAGTGGACGAGATTGTAGGTGAAGCTGTCGTAGTTATCGATGACGAGGATCATGACGCCGCCTTTCGGAGTGCGGTTCTAGAGCAAGCCGCGCGATATAGGAATCGCGTGGTTCGCTCTGTTTTTTGTTTTCGCATCGCTTTCGCGAAAAACCGGCATCCACTTTTCGCCCGATGCTCCAGCCCGCGATGAAGGTTTGTGTAGCGGCATTTTCGCGCGCGGCTTTCAGGGCCGGTTACAGCGGTCGCGAGCTTGCGCATCATGGCGGCATGGACCCGCGTGATTCCGCCCTGGACCCCGTCGCTCTCGCCTATGTTCGCGCTCTGTTGCGTCCGAAGACGCGGAGCGTGAAGCTCGGCGTGGTGCTGACGGCGGCGGCCTTCGCCGCGCTGTGCGCCATCAGCTTCGCCACGGTGATGGTGCTGGCGCCGCCGGCGGTCACGCAACACCTTCCGGACGATCGCCTCGGTGTCCCATGAGCGCCAAACGACCGCCCGCCGCGTCCGCCAGCCCTAAGGCTCAGCTGAATCGCCAGGCTTCCTCGGCGGCGCGCTTGAGGGCGCGGGACTTGTGCAGGGTCTCGTCGTACTCGGCGTCGGGATCGCTGTCGGCGACAATGCCGCCGCCGGCCTGCACGTACATCATGCCATCCTTCACCAGCGCCGTGCGCAGCACGATGCAGGTGTCGACCGAGCCGTCGGCGCCGAAATAGCCCACGGCCCCGGCATAGCCGATGCCGCGCTTCTCGACTTCCAGCTCGTCGATGATCTCCATGGCTCGCACCTTGGGCGCGCCCGACAGGGTGCCGGCGGGGAGGGCCGCCATCAGCACGTCGACCGGATCGACACCCTCGGGCGCGTTGCCCTCGACGTTCGAGACGATGTGCATCACGTGGCTGTAGCGTTCGATCTTGAAGCTCTCGGTCACGCGGACATTGGGCCCCTTGGGGCGTTCGGCCAGTTTCTGCTCGGCGGACGCGTTGCGGCCCTGCTGACGAAGCATGGCCACGCGGCCCACGTCGTTGCGGCCCAGGTCCAGCAGCATCAGGTGTTCGGCGCGCTCCTTGGGATCGGCCAGCAGTTCGGCCTCGAGCGCCGCGTCCTCTTCCGGCGTCGCGCCGCGCGGCCGGGTGCCGGCGATCGGCCGGATGGTGATCTTGCCATCGCGCAGCCGGACCAGGATCTCGGGGCTGGAGCCCACCAGATTGAAGCCGTCCAGGTTCAGGAAGAACAGGAACGGCGACGGGTTGGTGCGGCGCAGCGAGCGATAGAGCGCGAACGGCGGCAGGTCGAACGGGCTGCGGAACCGGTGACTGGCCACGACCTGGAAGATGTCGCCGGCGGCGATGTAGTCCTTGGCCTTGGCCACGACCTCGGCGTAGTCGGCGCGGCTGACCGGCGTCGTGAACTCCATCGGGCCGCGCGGCGTGTGGGGACCTTCCTGGGCCAGCGGCTTGCGCAGGTCGGCCATCACGGCCTCGATCCGCGCCTGGGCGGCGGCGTGGGCCTCCTTGGCCGAGACCCCGGCTCGCGGCCGCACGGCCGTGGTCAGCACGATCTCCTGGGCGATGGCGTCGAAGATCGCCACGATCGACGGCCGGGTCATGATCCCGTCCGGCAGGTCCAGGGTGTCGGTATTGACGTCGGGCAAGCGCTCGACCAGCCGCACGAGGTCATAGCCCAGCGCGCCAAAGACCCCGGCCGTCATCGGCGGCAGGCCCTTAGGAATTTCCATCCGCGAACGGGCCACCAGGTCGCGCAAGCTATCGAGCGCGTCGCCAGGCTGGGGCGTGTAGCGGCCGGCGGCGATGTCGGCGCCCTCGGCGATCTCGGCCTTCTCGCCCCGGCAGCGCCAGACGAGGTCCGGGTTCAGGGTGACGATGGAGTAGCGGCCGCGCCAGGCGCCGCCTTCGACGCTCTCGAACAGAAAGCTATAGGGACGCGCCTGGGCGATCTTCAGATAGGCCGAGACCGGGGTCTCGAGATCGTCGATCAGGCGCGTCCAGACGACCTGCGGCCGTCCAGCCTCATAGGCTTCCGAGAAGGCGTCGAACGCGGGCTCCAAACTCATTACTCGGCTTTCTTTCCGGCCTTGCCGCCCTGCGCCTTGGCCAGGGCGTCGGTGTCGACGCCGATGGCCTGGCGCGCCAGCGTCAGATTGCTCTTGGTCTTCAACTGGACCTTGGCGGCGTTGCGCGCCGCGTCGCCCAGGTCGCGCACCAGTCCGCTGGCGGCCTGGGTCTGCAGCATGACCGAGGCGCGGGCCACGTCGGCCGCCGGGGCGGCGCGCACCTTGTCCAGCTTGGCCACGACATAGGCCTCGCCCTGCTGGCCGGCGCGCGCGGTGAAGACCTCGCCCGGCTTGGCGTTGAAGGCGGCGACCAGGAACTCGCGGCCGAGGCCCATGTGCTGCTGGACGTTCTCGCGCGACAGGCCGTCGACATGCTGCACCTTCGACTGGGCCGAGGCGGCCACGGCGTCCAGCGTCTCGCCCTTCTTGACCCGGGCCGCCAGTTCGTCGGCCTTGGCCTTCAGGCGTTTGCCCAGCTCCTGGCCCATCCAGACCGCGGTCAATTGCGGCTTGATCTCGGCGAGCGGCGGCATGGCGGCGGGAATGACCTTTTCGACGCGGACGGCGTAGTATTCGCCCTTGCGGGCCTCGATCAGGTCGCTGTCCGCGCCTTGGCCCAGGCCGAAGGCGGTCTTCAGAATCTCCGGCGTCAGGCCGGCGACCGGCTGGCCGGTCTGATCGGCGCCCTGAGCGGTGACCGGGGCGGTCGTGACGACCATGGCGCCGGCCTTGCTGGCGGCGGCGACCAGATTGGCGCCGGCGTCGTGGGCGTCCTGATAGGCCTGGGTCTGATCGTAGGCCTTGCTCTGGGCGGCCTGGGCGCGAACCTCGGCCTCGATTTGCGGACGGACGCTTTCCAGCGTGGCGGCGGCGCCCGGCGTGACCTTGGTCACCTTGATCACCGAGACGCCAAGATCGCCTTGAATCGCGCCGCTGGACTGGCCGGCGGCCAGCGAGAACGCCGCTTCGGCGACCTTGCGATCGGGCAGGGCGGTCTTGGGCTTGTCGGCCAGGACGAGCGCGGTCTTGCCATAGGCCTTGGCCACGGCGGCCGGATCCTCGCCCTTCTTCAGGCGGTCGGCCATGGCGGCGGCGGTCTTGAGGTCCGGAGCCTGGATTTGGACCAGCGAACGGGTCTCGGGCTTGGCCAGGCTGTCCTTGCGGAAGTCGAAAGCCTTCTGCACATCGGCCGGGTTCGGGGTGACGCTGGGCTCGAGCGCCTTGGCGCTGATGCGCACGATCGACAGGACCCGGGTCTCCGGGCGGGTCAGGCGCTCGCGGTTCTCGTTCATGAACGCCGTCAGCTGGGCGTCGGTCGGCGGCGCGGGGCGCGGCACCGAGGCCGGATTGATGGCGAACGCGCCGACGTCACGGGCTTCCAGACCGTAGGCGCCTTGCAGGGCGGCATAGATGCGCGGCGCCTTGAAGCCGTCGGCCACGGCCGTGAAGAAGTGCGTCTGGGCGATCTCGTCGCGCAGCGAAGCCTCGTAGGCCTGGGGCGTGAGATTGTTCTGAGCCAGCAGGGCGGCGTAGGTCTTGGAGTCGAACTTGCCGGTGATCGGGTCGAACGGACGCTGGGTCGGCGGCAGCTGGCTCATCTGCTCGCGCACCACGTTGCCGACCAGCTTGTCCGAGGGCGCGACGCCCATGTCGTGGATGGCGGCGGCGATCGATTCCTGCAGCGCCAGCTCTTGAAGGATCTGGCGGTCGACGCCTTGCTCGACAGCCTGGTCGGGCGTGATCGTCGTTCCGTTCCGCTGCTCCATCGCCTTGCGATAGTTGTCGAAGCGCAGCTTGAAATCCTGCGGCGTCATCGTGCGCGATCCCGCGCTGATCACGCCGGAGCCGCGCGGACCCTTGAACACGTCGCTGATGCCGAAGATGGCGAAGCTGACGATCAGCAGGCCAAACAGCAGCACCGCGAACGGGCTTTTGGCGAAGGTGCGGAAACCGGCGAGCATAGGGGCGAAAACCTTCCAGACGGACCGCCGCGCGAACGGGCGCGATGGTCGAGAGCAGCGGGTATAGTAGAGCCGCACGTCAACGGGCAAGCGGCGCGGGCTTGACTTCCCAGGGGAGCGTGTCCCCAAGAAGGCGTTCATGACCCTTTCGAGCACGACGCCCCGGACGCTGATCGCCGGAAATTGGAAGATGAACGGCCTTTCGGCCGCCCTCGAAGAGGCCCGCGCCGTGGCCGCAGCGCTGGACAGCCAGCCCGTCGCCGCCCGCGTCGCCATCTTTCCGCCCGCCACCCTGCTGCACCGCTTGGCCGACGCCGTGGAGGGTTCGTCCGTCCTCGTCGGCGGCCAGGACTGCCACGCGAACGCCAACGGGGCCCACACCGGCGATATCGCGGCCGAGATGATCGCCGATGCGGGCGGGACCCTGGTGATCTGCGGCCACTCCGAACGCCGGACCGATCATGGCGAGACCTCGGAGCAGGTGGCGCGCAAGGCCCAAGCGGCGATCGCCGCTGGCCTCGAGCCCATCATCTGCGTCGGTGAAAGCCTGAGCCAACGTCAAGCGGGAGAGGCGGTCGCGTTCGTGTTGGGCCAGGTTCGCGAATCCTTGCCGGCCGGTCTGAAGGGACAGGCCTTCAATGTCGCCTACGAACCGCTTTGGGCCATCGGCACGGGCCATGTGGCGTCCGTCGAGGACATTATCGAAATGCACGCGGCCATCCGCGCCGAACTGGTGGCGTTGTTCGGCGAACAGGGCGGGGCGACGCCGATCCTCTACGGCGGCTCGGTGAAACCCGACAACGCCGGCGAGATCCTGGCCGCGCCGGAGGTCGGCGGCGCGCTGGTTGGCGGCGCTTCGTTGAAGGCCAAGGATTTCCTGGCCATCGTCGCGGCCGCCTAGGTCGACGCCGCTTTCGGGACGGGTCTCGCGCGCGCAAGATCCGTCCCCAGAATCCTTGACATCGCGGCGCCCACGTGCGCCTTACCGCGCCTTGCAAATCAGCGCGTATTCAAGACTTTCATGACCTCCATGCACGCCTATCGCACCCATACCTGCGGCGCCCTGCGCGCTTCCGACACCGGCGCCGCGGTGCGTCTGTCGGGCTGGATCCATCGCAAGCGCGACCATGGCGGCCTGGTCTTCATCGACCTGCGCGACCACCACGGTCTGACCCAGTTGGTGCTGCACCCCGAGACCCCCGGCTTCGCGATCGTCGAGCGCCTGCGCGCCGAGAGCGTGATCCGCGTCGACGGCGAGGTCATCGCCCGCGACGCCAGCGTGGTGAACCCCAACCTCCCGACCGGCGAGATCGAGATCCGCGTCTCGGCCGTCGAGGTGCTGAGCGAAGCCGCCGAGCTGCCGCTGCCGGTCTTTGGCGAGCCGGACTATCCCGAAGAAATCCGCCTTAAGCACCGCTATCTCGACCTGCGTCGCGAAACCCTTCACAAGAACATCGTCCTGCGCTCGCGCGTGATCCAGTCGATCCGCAACCGCATGTTCGCCCAGGGCTTCAACGAGTTCCAGACGCCGATCCTGACGGCCAGCTCGCCCGAAGGCGCGCGGGACTTCCTGGTACCCTCGCGGATGCACCCGGAGAAGTTCTACGCCCTGCCGCAGGCGCCCCAGCAGTTCAAGCAGCTGCTGATGGTCTCGGGCTTCGATCGCTACTTCCAGATCGCCCCGTGCTTCCGCGACGAAGACCTGCGCGCCGACCGGTCGCTGGAGTTCTACCAGCTCGACGTCGAGATGAGCTTCGTCACCCAGGAAGACGTGTTCGCGGCCATCGAGCCGGTGATGCACGGCGTGTTCGAGGAGTTCGGCAACGGCCGTCGCGTCTCGCCGATCAGCGAGACCCACACCTTCACCAACGACTTCGGCGCGACGTTCGAGCACAAGGGCTTCGAGCGCCTGACCTACGCCCAGTCGATGGCCTGGTACGGCAGCGACAAGCCGGACCTGCGCAACCCGATCAAGATGGCCAACGTCTCGGAGCACTTCCGTGACGGCGGCTTTGGTCTGTTCGCCAAGATCCTGGGCGCCGACGCCAAGAACCAGGTTTGGGCGATCCCCGCGCCGACCGGTGGTTCGCGCGCCTTCTGTGACCGCATGAACAGCTGGGCCCAGGGCGAGGGCCAGCCGGGCCTGGGCTACGTCTTCTGGTCGGAAGACCAGGGCGGCTGGGGCGGTCCGATCGCCAAGAACCTGGGCGAGCCGACGCAAGCCTTGATGGAGTCGCTCGGCCTGGGCGCCGGCGACGCCGCCTTCTTCGTGGCCGGCGACCCGGCCGTGTTCGCCAAGTTCGCGGGCCTGGCCCGCACGCGCGTCGGCACGGAGCTGAAGCTGGTCGACGAGAACCAGTTCAAGTTCTGCTGGATCGTCGACTTCCCGATGTTCGAGTGGAACGAGGACGAGAAGAAGGTCGACTTCTCGCACAACCCGTTCTCGATGCCGCAAGGCGGTCTGGAGGCCCTGGAGAACCAGGACCCGCTGACCATCCGCGCCTACCAGTACGACATCGTCTGCAACGGCTATGAGCTGTGCTCGGGCGCGATCCGGAACCACAAGCCCGAGATCATGCTCAAGGCCTTCGAGATCGCCGGCTACGGCCCCGAGGTGGTCGAGGAGCAGTTCGGCGGCATGTTGAACGCCTTCCGCTACGGCGCGCCGCCGCACGGCGGTCTGGCGCCCGGCATCGACCGCATCGTCATGCTGCTGGCCGACCAGGTCGCCATCCGCGAGGTTATCGCCTTCCCGCTGAACCAGCAGGGCCAGGACCTCCTGATGAACGCCCCGGCCAATGTGCTCGACAAGCAGCTGAAGGAGCTGCACATCCGCACCGCGCCCCCGATCAAGGTCTAGGATCAGGGTAAGCCCACGAAAAAGCCCTCCGGTCTTACGATCGGAGGGCTTTTTGATTTCGGGCCAGGCTAAGGCGGCGGCTTTACCACTTCGCCTTGGGCGCTTTCGGCGCGGGCGGGGCAGGTGGGGCCGGTGGAGCGGGCGGCGCCTTGGGCATCTCGCGCAGCAGCAGGAAATGGCTGCTCTTCAGGCCGTTGCAGGGACGCACTGTCAGGCCCGCGGGCAGACGCGCGCCATCACCGCAGGCGTCGTCCAGCTGTTCCTGTTCCAGACCGCGCGCGCTGGACAGGTCCGCGCCGGTCAACACCGCCATGGTCAGGTCCGCGTTGCGGAAGTCGGCTCCCGAGAAAATCCCACCCCGCAGGATCGAGCCTGTCATGTCGGCGTTGCGGAAGCTGGCGCTTTCGAAGTGGCCGCCGGTCAGATTGGCGTGGTTGATGTCGGCATTCGAGAAATCGGCGTCGCGGGCGTTCGCGCCTTGCAGGTTCGACCCGGTCAGCTCGGCGTTCGAAAAGCGGGCCTTCTGCAGGTTGGCGCCGACGAATTGCGAGCCATGCATTTCGGACGAGGTGAGATCGACGCGGATCAGCACGGCGGACTGAAGGCTCACCCCGCTGCCCTCGACGCCCGACATCCGAGCGTCGGTGAAGTTGGCGGCGACGAAATTGGCGCCCCGCATCTCGGCGCCGCGCAGGTCGGCGCGGCTAAGGTCGGCGCTGGCGAAATTGGAGCCGTAGAACATCGCGCCGCGCAGGTCGGCACCGATCAGGATCGCCCTGACGAAATTCGCATTGGCGAACTTGGCGTTCATCAGCTTGCGGCCGGCCAGATCGCAGTTGGCGCACATCCCGCCGAAAGACGTCAGCTTGGCGACATCCCTGTCCTCGACCGAGGCCTGGGCTTGGCCGGAGACGGCCATCAGGCTCAAGGTCAAGGCGACGATGGAAGCGCCCCAGCGGGCCATTGATTTCTCCGTGCGGTCAATACGCGACTGTATGAGTTACGGTTTGGACGCGAGACCGTCCAGACGCCACTTAAATCGCGGTAATGACGGGGATTTAACGGCAGCGGGGCAGCGAAAGCCCGCGCGGCAAGGCGGTCGAGCCATCGCCGCAAGCCTGGTTCAACTGGCCCTGGGTCAGACCGATGGCGCGGTCCATTTCAGCGCCCGAGAAGTTGACGCCCGCCAAGCGCGCGCCGGCGAAATTCGCCCCCTGCAGGTAGGCCCCGACAAAGCTGGCGTTGGTCAGGTCGGCGTGGGCGAAGCTGGCGCCGGTCAGCACGGCGCCGTAGGCGTTGACGTCTCGCAGATCGCCTCCGGTGAAGCGGGTGCGGTTCATGATCGCGGCGGAGAAGTCGGCCTGGCGAAGGCGGGCGCCGGCCAGGTTCTTGTTCTTCAGCTCCAGATTGGCGAGATCGGCCTGGAACAGGTTGCAGCGCGGGCAATTGGCGCCGTTTCGCACCGAGGCGATCTGTCCGGCGTTCTGGGCGGCGGCGGCGCTGGCGCAGCCCAAGGCCAATAGAGCGGCGATAAGAGCGATCGGTTTCATTCTGGCGCACGTCCTGCGGCGAGAGAGCGGTTCGCACCCTGGCCTAGCAAGCTTAACGCCAACCGAACGCGGTCACGAGGAGGCGAGGGGGCCGGGACGGTCCGACTGAGCGCCGCAGGTGTCGCAGACGGTCATGCCGCCGCGTCGAACCAGCGAAAGGTCGCCACAGGCCGGGCACATCTCGCCCTCGACGCCCGGGCGGTCCGCCCCCTCGACCCGGCGGCGACCGAACGAGGCGAAGACCAGGTTGTCGGGCGCCGCCCCACGCGAGAAGCCCTTCGAAATGAACTTGCTGGCCAGCACGGGGTCGGGGCCGGCTTCGTCGGCCTCGTCGTCCGCGCGTGGCTTACCCCAGCCCAGGCCGTCGGCGTTGAACTGGCCGCTGTCGCCATTGGCCAGGTCGTCGCGCCCCAGATACGACACGCCCAGTTCGCGGAAGATGTAGTCGAGGATCGAAGTCGCCGACTTGATCGAGTCGTTGCCCGTGACCGGCCCGGCCGGCTCGAACTTGGTGAAGACGAAGGCGTCGACGAACTCGTCCAGCGGCACGCCGTGCTGCAGGCCCAGCGACACGGCGATGGCGAAGTTGTTCATCAGGCTGCGGAAAGCCGCGCCTTCCTTGTGCATGTCGATGAACAGCTCGCCCAGCTCGCCGTCCTCGTACTCGCCGGTGTGCAGATAGACCTTGTGTCCGCCGACCGAGGCCTTCTGGATATAGCCCTTGCGGCGATCGGGAAGGCGTCGGCGGGAGCGGTCGCGTTCGACGATCTTCTCCACGACGCGCTCGGTCACCAGGGGGGCGCTGACCGGCGCCGCGCGCGCGGGTTCAGCGGCTTCCTCGGGCAGATCCAGCTTGAAGTCGGAGGGAGCGTCGGCGCGCA